>DAICZI010000120.1 GCA_027311205.1 Beijerinckiaceae bacterium
CATGGCGCGTCGTGCTGCACCCTCCACCCGCCGCACCAGCGCAGCAACAGAAGGGTCATCCGAGATAAAGCTTTGCACGGGTGGCTTTGACTCATGCACCCTGACGCTCACCGCCAGCGGCATCATCGCCACAGGCCGGGCATTTTCTATGGTCACGATAAAATGGCTGCCCACTTCATCTTGCAGCCTTTGGCGCTCGTGACGACGTCCCTCATCGACGAACTGGCTGAATTTCGTGCGGAAAATATCTGAAAACCGACGCCCAGGCCGGGCCGGCAATCCATGCAGCAGATTGCGCGCCGCCTGATTGGCAGCCAGCAAGCGCCCGTCCTCATCAAGTGCCAGCAACCCGGCGCTGAGCGTGTGGAGATATTCGCCGCGGTTGTGAAAGGCGACAATCATCGCGCTGCGGTATTTCTCGCGGAACAACCCATTCTCGATCTGGGTTGCCGCCATCGCCACCAGAGCCTGTGTATGCGTTTGCCGCGACAGGCAATTCGAGGACGCATCCAGCACGCCGATAACATCGCCTTCGGGCGCAAATACCGGCGAAGCCGCGCACGTCAGATGGTTGTAGCGCGGGAAAAAATGCTCTTCGCCATGCACCACGACAGCACGTTGCAAAAACGCCGTGGTGCCAAGCCCATTGGTGCCGCAATGCTCCTCATTCCAGAGCGAGCCGGGCCGGATCGCCGCGCCATCCGATGTATCGCTGAAGCTCGAGTCGGAAACAATATCAAGCAAAAGCCCCTTCGACGTGGCAAAGGCGATCATGAAATTTGTGCCGGCAATCTGCTGGTGCAAGGTGTGCATTTCCGCCAAAGCCAGACCGCGCACAAGGGACATGCGTTGCTGCTCCTGGCGCAACTCTGCGGCGGAGACAACGTGGGCCGGGGGCGGACGGCGCGTGTCTAGACCCAGCGCGATGCAACGCATCCAGCTATTGTAGATATCAGGCGTTAGGTAACCTGCCGGTGGTCGACCTTCGGCATCCAGCATCTCACGAGCACGCGCGACGTTGCGGTTGGCAACAAGCATGAGGTCCTCCCAGGACCAGAGCGCCAGCAGCAGCTTTATAACTGACACCAGGCTCTTGCATTTTGATTGAGAAGAGTGTGGGCCAGAAACCGGTTGGGGTAAACATCTTACCTTAAGTTTTTTGTTCCGGCGCGGAACAGTTTGGAGCACGTTATTGTTCAGGCCTTGATCGCCTGTTACAACCAATGATTTTTGGAATAACACATAGAATCAATATACTATGTGTTTGGCATGATCGTTGCTTTCTCTGTTGTCAGCCGCCCCGATTGTGAGGGCGGAGGATAATGGGGATGGAAAATGAAAGCAGCGGTGCTCCACGCCTTCGATGAAAAGCTGACGGGCAAGGAATTCGTCAGATATGAAGACGTCGCTGATCCAAAAATCTCGCGACCCACCGATGTCATCGTGCGGATAGGCGGGGCGGGGGTTTGCCGGACGGATTTGCACATCGTCGAGGGTATCTGGCGCAGCAAGGTTGATGTCGCGCTGCCCTATATCATGGGCCATGAAAATGCAGGCTGGGTTGAGGCCATAGGTCCTGGTGTCGAAGGCGTGAAGGTGGGTGACGCTGTCATTTGCCATCCGCTGGTCACCAGCGGTCACTGCCTTGCGTGTCGTCGTGGCGACGATATGCACGCGCTCGACAGTTCTTTTCCGGGCATCAATGCGAACGGCGGCTATGCGCAATATCTGCTGACCGGCCAGCGCTCGCTGATCAAACTGCCCAAGACCCTCGCACCGCGCGAAGTCGCGCCCTATACCGATGCTGGCCTCACCGCCTATCGCGCCGCCAAAAAAGCCTCGCGGCATCTTTTGCCTGGCGAATATGTGGCGGTGATCGGGGCGGGCGGGCTTGGCCATATCGGCATTCAGGTGCTGGCCGCGCTCTGCGCTGCCGAAATCATCGTGATTGATCGTTCGGAGCCATCGCTTGAACTCGCCAAGGCCTGCGGCGCGCATCATCTGATTAAAGCCGACGGCAATGAGGTCGAGGCCGTGCTGGCGCTGACCGGCGGGCATGGTGCGGAAGCGACGATTGATTTTGTTGGTGAGGGCGATGCGGTAGCGCGTGGCCTCGCGATGACAGCCAACGGCGGCTATTATTACATCGTTGGCTATGGCGGCAAAATCGACATTCCGACCATCGACATGATCACCTCCGAAAAGACCATCGTTGGCAATCTGGTTGGCACTTATGCCGAACTGGTGGAACTGATGGCGCTGGCGGATCGCGGCAGGGTCAATCTGCACACCCGCGAATACAAGCTCTCGGAAGCCAATGACGCGCTGCATGATTTGCATCACGGCAAAATTCATGGTCGCGCCGTGCTGGTCCCGTGAGGATATGAAAATGACCCCTTCCCACCGCGAAACAGGCAAGCCCGCGTTAAGGCAAACAACTGGCGAGGCCGACGCGAAGGCGCACGAGCACATGCTCGCCCGTCATAAATTGGTGGAAAGCATGATCCGCAATAACGAGCAGCAGCTTCGTAATGAAAGCGCACGTGGCGGTGCGGAAATCGAGCGCGAATGCGCTCTGCGGGCTCTGGCAGCAAGCGCCGACTCTGTGCAGGCGCAGCAGCAGGTTAAGGCGACAGCTGCGCGGCTGGAGGTCCTTGACGAAGAGCGCTTTCGCCTAATTGCCGAGCGTGAATGGCTGAATTCCTCGCTGCTGGAATTTGAAGAGGCGCTGGAGCAACCAGGCCTCAAGGCGAAAGGACACGCCTGATGACTCAAATTGCTGAAACCGCGCGGCAATCTGCGGCCGTGGTAGCGCCAAGCGTCGAGCTGTCCGACGAAGACCGCTCCAAGGATGCGTTTTTCGTGCAGGTCGCCGAAGTGGCGGAAGCCATGGTCAAGGCGCATGGCAAGGATTTTGCGATGGGCACGCTGGTGCTCTCGGCGCGCTTTATCGCCGAGGGTCGGCCCCTCGTCAAAAGGAACGCGGACGGGAGCTAGCTTTATACTGCGCTCGGACGTGAGGTAGCAAACCTAACCATCTAAATCCAAGTACACTTTTCCTGAAATAAAGTCCATTTTTGAATGTAATGCATATTACGGTCTGCCTTTTTGAAACATGAAGTGCCGTGGTTAGGAATATCCTGGCCAAGGCATGTTGAACTGAAACAACAACTTTTATGGAGAAGAGACATGTCTGCAGGTTTAACCCTGAACAAAATCACCGCCCAGAAGGGCATTACCATAGGCGAGGCTGCGGCCCGCGTCGCTGATCTTGGCTGGACGCCAAGCTATGTGCAGGAAGCTATGACCTTCCCGACAGATTACAAAATCTCGAAAACCCCGCGCGACCCCATGAAACAGGTGTTGCGGTCGTATTTTCCGATGCAGGAAGAAAAAGACAACCGCGTCTATGGTGCGTTGGATGCAGCATTGCGCGGCGATATGTTCCGCAACGTCGAGCCGCGCTGGGTCGAATGGATGAAGCTGTTTCTGGCCATCATCCCCTTCCCGGAAATCTCGGCGGCGCGCTCGATGGCCATGGTGGCCCGGTTGGCACCTGGCGAAGAACTGCGCACCGGCATGACCATGCAAATGGTCGATGAGTTTCGCCATTCCACCATTCAGATGAACCTGAAGAAATGGTATATGGAAAATTATATCGATCCGGCTGGTTTCGATATCACGGAAGCCGCCTTCGGCAAGTGCTACGCCACGACAATTGGGCGGCAGTTTGCGGAAGGTTTCCTCACCGGCGACGCCATTACAGCGGCCAATGTCTATTTGACGGTGGTTGCGGAGACCGCGTTCACCAATACGCTGTTTGTGGCCATGCCATCGGAAGCTGCCCGCAACGGCGATTATGCTTTGCCGACGGTGTTCCTGTCGGTGCAGTCGGATGAATCGCGCCATATCGGCAACGGCCACTCGATGCTGATGGCGATGATCAATGATCCCTCGAACCATCAGTTGCTGGAGCGCGATCTCAAATACGCATTCTGGCAGAACCATGCGATTGTCGATGCCGCCATCGGCACTTTCATTGAATATGGCACCACCAACCGCGACAAGAACAAGGAGAGCTATGCCGAGCTCTGGCATCGCTGGATTTACGAGGATTACTACCGCACCTACATGCTGCCACTCGAAAAATACGGCATCAAGATCCACCATGACGATGTCGCGGCGGCTTGGGACCGGATCGTCAAGAAAAACTATGTCCACAAGACGGCGCAGTTTTTTGCGGTCGGCTGGTCGGCGAATTTCTGGCGGATAGAAGCCCAGACCGAGAAGGACTTCGAGTGGTTTGAGCATAAATATCCAGGCTGGTATGCTGAATTCGGCGACTTCTGGAAATGGTATGGCAAGCTCAGCAAACCAGGCGAAACCAATATCCTGTTCAATGGTGACACCGGCTACGTTTATCCGCATCGCTGCTGGAGTTGCATGGTGCCTTGCCTGATCCGCGAGGACTTCGTGTGCGATGAGGTGGACGGCAAAATCTACACCTATTGCTCGGAAGGGTGCCGGTGGACGCACAAAGTGGCCTTTGCTGCCGAATATGAAGGCCGCGCCACGCCCGCCATGGGCCGCTTCAGCGGGCGCCGTGAGTGGGAAGACTGTTACCACGGCTGGGATATTGCCGATGCCATCAAGGACTTGGGCTTTGTGCGATCCGACGGCAAGACGCTCACGGCCCAGCCGCATCTGCGCTTTGATGCCAGTGATATGTGGACCCTTGATGATGTGCGTGGCCATGTGCTCGGCAGTCCGCTCCGCGGCTTCCGTGCCCTGACACCGGCCCAGCGCGAGGTGGCCACGGCTGAATATCGCAAGGGATTCAAAATCAACCCTTGCGTCTGAGCTGATCGACGGTGGGGGCTGCGCCCGCGGCCCCCGCTTTCTCCAACCGTCCTGGAAAGCTGGAACTTCATGTCACATGCAGCGGTTCACAAAGTGCTTTTGCAGCCCATCGGCCTCGAAATGGATGTCGAAGAAGGTGAGACCGTGCTCGATGCCGCTTTTCGGCAGGGCATTGCCTTGATGCACGGCTGTAAGGAAGGCCAATGCGGTAGCTGCAAGTCGCGGTTGATTGATGGCGATATCGAACTCCTGAAATATTCGACATTCGCGCTTCCAGATTACGAGAGCGAAACGGGCCATGTGCTGCTTTGCCGGACCCATGTATTTAGCGACTGCGCGGTCGAATTACTCAATTTCGACGAGGACCTGCTGGCCCACGCCATCGCGGTGAAGAGCTTCGCCGGGCGGATCAAGGGTATCAAGGCGTTGACCGGTGACATTCGTCTGCTTGAGATCAACCTCGATGCACCGCTGAAATTCTGGGCCGGACAATACGTCGACTTGACTTTGCCAGGTCATGGCATCACCCGCGCCTTCTCCATGGCCAATCGCCCCGATGGCGGCACAGCGCTGCAATTCATCATCAAATCCTATCCCAATGGTGCCTTTTCCGGCCTTCTGGATGGACAGCTGCAGGCCGGTGAACCGGTGATAGCCAAAGGCCCCTATGGCAGTTGTTTTCGGCGCGAGAATCGCAAGGGCCCGATGCTTTTGGTTGGCGGGGGATCCGGCATGTCGCCGCTATGGTCGATCTTGTCGGACCATATCGCCAGCGGCGAGCAACGCCCGGTCAGGTTCTTCTATGGCGCGCGCACCAAGGCAGATTTGTTTTATCTTGATGAACTGGCCGCTATTGCAGCCAAACTCCAGGATTTCGAGTTTATCCCGGCGTTGTCGGCGGCACCCGATTCTGATCATTGGCAGGGCGAGACGGGCTTCATTCATGATGTCGTCGCCCGCCGCCTGCGGGCCGAAGCCTTGAGCGGCAGCCTTGATGCTTATGCTTGCGGCCCTGTGCCGATGATTGATGCCCTGCTGCCAGTTCTGCAGATGAGCAACGTCGAGCCCGAGCATATCCATTTTGATAAATTCACGCCGGCGACGCGATGACGGCGGGAAAACAGGCAGTCGCGACATAAGAGACCAGAACGGAGGAAGCCATGACAACGCAAGCCCACCCAGTTTCGAAGAGTGCGCCCCCTAAATC
>DAICZI010000121.1 GCA_027311205.1 Beijerinckiaceae bacterium
GGTTTGCCGGGTTGGCCCGCCCGTCGGGGCCGCTGATCTGGCTGCATGGTGCCAGCATTGGCGAGGCGATGGCGCTGCGCCCCCTGATTCAGCGCCTGATCGACAAGGGTTTCAAGGTGTTGCTGACGACAGGCACCGCAACCTCGGCGCGTTTGGTGCAAAGCCAGCTTGGCACCGGGGCACTGCATCAATTTGCGCCCCTTGATGGCCCGCTGTTCGTGCGGCGCTTCCTCGATCATTGGGCCCCTGATTTGGCGCTGTTTGCCGAATCGGAACTCTGGCCGAATATGATCCGCGCGCTGGCGCGGCGGGATATTCCGCTGCTTCTGGTCAATGCCCGCATGTCGCCAGGCTCCGCCCGGCGGTGGGCGCACTTTCCCGGCACCATTGCCGCTTTGCTGCGCGATGTCCGGTTCTGCCTGGCACAAAGCGATGTTGATGCTGACTTTCTCGCTGAACTTGGCATGCCCGCCGTATTGAGCGTCGGCAATCTCAAATATGATGCTGCCGCGCCGGCCGCCGATGCCCGTGCCCTGACGCTGCTGACCGGCGCTATCGGGTCGCGTCCCGCCTGGCTTGCAGCATCGACGCACCCTGGCGAGGAGGATGTCATTGCACGCGTCCATGCCAGCGCCTTGGCGCAGATACCGGGGCTTTTGACCATAATCGCCCCGCGCCATCACCAGCGCGGTGCGATGATCGCGGCGGATTTGGAGCGTAGCGGCTTGCAGGTCACGCTGCGCTCGCGTGGCGAGGTGCCCGGCCCGCAAACCCAGATCTATATTGCCGACAGCATCGGCGAGATGGGTGTATTGTTTCGTGCCGCACCCATTGTGCTGATGGGCAAATCTCTGGCGCTTGACGGTGCGGCACCCGGCGGCGGGCAGAATCCGATTGAGCCGGCCAAACTCGGCTGCGCGGTGCTGCATGGCCCGCGGGTGAACAATTTTGCAACCGCCTACAGTGCACTCGACGAGGCCTGCGGCGCGCTGCTGGTGCCTGACGAGGCAGCGCTGACACAAGCCTTGCTGCTGTTGTTTCGCGATACCGCGCTGATGCGCAAAATGGCGCGCGCCGCGCAGGAAACCGTGGCGGGCATGACCGGCGCAAGTGACCATACAATGGCCGCCCTTGCGCCCTGGCTTGATGCGCTCAAGGCCCCGGCATGATACGCGCGCCAAAGTTTTGGCAAGGCCCGGAGGCAGGCACGCGCGCCATGTTGTTGCGCCCGGCATCGGCGCTTTACGGGGCGATAGTGGTGCGTCGGCTGCGCCGAACTGGCGTCCATCTTGATGTACCGGTGATTTGCATCGGCAACTTCACGGCAGGTGGCACAGGCAAGACACCGGTTGTCTTGTCGATTGCGCGGATGCTGCGTGAGCGCGGGCTGCGCCCGGCGCTGCTGTCGCGCGGATTTGGACGGGTCGGGCACGGCCTGGTCAAAGTTGATCCCGTCCGTCACAGCGCCCTTGAGGTCGGTGATGAGCCTTTGCTGCTGGCAGACGTCGCGCCCACCTATGTTGCGGCTGACCGTCTCGCCGCAGCCCGCGCCGCGCTGGCCGCAGGGGCCAATGTGCTGGTGATGGATGACGGGCTGCAAAATCCGGCTCTGGCCAAGACGCTGAGCCTCGCCGTGGTGGATGCCGTCGCGGGCTTTGGTAATGGTTGCGTTATGCCGGCAGGCCCGTTGCGCGCACCGCTTGTTGACCAATGGCCCCTGGTCGATGGTCTCGTGATGGTCGGGGCCGGCGGCGATGCTGTTGTCAGGACGGCTGCTGCGCAGGGTAAAACAGTGCTGCGTGCGACGCTGCAACCCGACGCCACGATACGCGCGCACCTGCAGGGCCGTAGTCTGGTGGCTTTCGCGGGTATTGGCCGCCCGGAGAAATTTCTTGCCACCTTGCGCGAAGCCGGATGTACAATCGCCGCGTTTCGCGGTTTTGGCGACCATCATCGCTTCAGTGCCCGTGATGTCGCTGGCCTGCGGGCTTTGGCTTTGGCGCAAAATTCGCAGTTGGTGACGACGTCCAAGGATTATGCCCGCCTTCCAGCCGATGAACGTCGCGACGTGATGGCTTTACCCGTTGATTTGGTGTTCAGTGAACCTGACAAAATCGACGCCCTGATCGCGTCACGCCTCGGCTGAAAGAGCCTGCCAAAGCTATGGAGAGTGCTCATGAATCACAGTGAGGATGAAAAATCCCTGCAAACACGACTCGACAACCTGTCGAAGACCCTTGACGCGGACCGCGCGACATCGCAAAAGACCGCTGAAGATGGCAAGGCCTCTGCAGCTAATGCCAGGGACACGAACCTCGGTTCGAGATTCCTGTCGGAGTTCATGGGGGCGGTGCTGCTGGGGGGCCTTGCTGGCTGGGGCATCGACAAATGGCTGCATACGTCGCCATTGGGTCTGATCGTCATGCTGGTTCTGGGTTTCGTAGTTGGTATTTGGAACATTTATCGCATGGCCGCTGCGCGCTCCAGATAGGGGCGCGAGAGCGGTCCACGCGGCGCTGAAGGTGGAAGAACGTGGCGGCAGGCAATCCGATTGATCCGATTGAACAGTTCAAGGTTCGCGAACTCGTGCCGATTCATATCGGCTCGCTCAACCTGTCTTTCACAAATTCATCGCTGTTCATGGTGGCCGTGCTGGCCATTGTGACGTTGCTGATGGTGGTGTTCACCTCCGGGCGCAATCTTGTGCCGGGGCGCACGCAGGCGGCCGCTGAAGTCGCCTATGAATTTATTGCTGACACACTGCGCTCGACGGCGGGCGATGCGGGCATGAAATTCTTTCCCTTCGTCTTCTCGATCTTCATGTTTGTGCTGATGTGCAACCTTCTGGGTCTGCTGCCTTATGGGTTCAGCGTCACCGCGCAGATCGTTGTCACCTTCGCGCTCGCCGCCGTGGTGATTTCTATTGTCATTCTCTACGGTGCCTACAAGCACGGCTTCAAGTTCCTCAAGCTGTTTGTGCCCCAGGGCGTGCACATCGCGCTGCTGCCGCTGATCGTGCTGATTGAAGTGATTTCCTTCGTCTCGCGGCCCCTCACTTTGTCGGTTCGTCTCTTCGCCAACATGCTCGCCGGGCACATCCTGCTGGCGATCTTCGGCGGATTCGTGGTGGTGCTGCTGGCTTCTTCCTCCTATGGGCTGAAGGCACTTGCCATTCTGCCTTTCGCCATGACGACACTGATGTTTGCGTTCGAACTGCTGGTTGCGGTTCTGCAGGCCTATGTGTTCGCCATTCTCACAAGCGTCTATCTCAATGACGCCATTCATCCGGGCCACTGATAATTTTCCAACAACAATGGTGACCCACCAAACCTGAAACGGAGTCTCTCATGGATCACACTTCTGCAGCTTATATCGGCGCTGGCATCGCCTCGGTCGGCATGGGTGCCGCCGCCGTCGGCGTCGGCCACATTTTCGGCAATTACCTTTCCGGCTCGCTGCGCAACCCGTCGGCTGCCGATGGGCAATTCGGTCGCGCTTTGCTCGGCGTGGCACTGGCCGAAGGTCTTGGCCTGTTCGCCTTCATCGTCGTGATCCTGCTGCTGTTCGTGAAGCCGTAAGCGAATCTCCCTTTTCCGGCGCGGCCGACGGCTGCGCCGGAATTTCTTTGAAAAAGAGCGAAAGCACAGCACATGGCTGATACGAAGCAGGCTCAAATTACCCCGGCCACGACGACCGGCACGGTCGCTCCGGGCGGCGTTGCGCCGTTTCCGCCCTTTGACCCCGCGCAATTCACCTCGACGCTGTTCTGGTTGATTGTGGTCGTCGGCATTATTTACGCGCTGATGGCGAAAGTGGCGCTGCCCAGGGTTGAAGGCATTGTCACCGACCGGCGCAAAGCCATTGACGCTGATTTTGCTGCCGCACGCGATGCCCGGATGCAGGCTGATCTGGCCGCAGCGGCCCATGTCAAGGCGCTGGCGGCTGCACGCGCCGAGGCGCAAGGCCTCGCCCAGAAGACCCGCGATGATCTCAACGCCAGGAACGCTGCGCGCCAGGCCGAGCTGGAATCCGGCCTCAACGCCAGGCTGGCCGATGCCGAAGCGCAGATTGCCACCACCAAAGCCGCCGCAATGACCAATGTCCATGCCATAGCACATGACACGGCCAGCGCGATTTTTGAGCATGTTACCGGCCAACCCGCCGATGCCAATGCCATTCATGCCGCCTTGAAGGCAGCCTCGACAAACTGACCGGGAAGATCACGACAATGGAATTCGGCGCAGAGTTTTTCGTAGCTATCGCCTTCGTGCTGTTTATGATCGCGATGGTCTATTATGGCGTGCATACCAGCATTATCGGCGCGCTTGATGCGCGGGTGAAAGCCATCACCGACGAGTTGGACCAGGCCAAAGCCCTGCGCACCGAGGCTGCCAGCCTGCTCGCGTCGTTCGAACAGAAAAGGGTGCAGGCCGAGGCTGATGCGGCCAACATCATTGCCGCCGCCAAGGTCGAGGCTGAGGCGTTGGCCAAGGATGCCGAGACCAGACTCAATGAATTCATCGGGCGGCGCACGGCGCAGGCCGACGCCAAAATCGCGCTGGCCGAGACCCAGGCCACCCAGGAAGTGCGCGCCAGTGCCGCTGATGCGGCGATCAAGGCAGCGGCTGTGGTGTTGCAGCAGCACGCCTCAGGCCCGGCGGGTGCCGGGCTGGTCGAAAAAAACATCAGCGAGCTGAAAACCCTGCTTAACTGAGGGCTGGCGTATGGCTGGAAAGCTGTCGGCGTCGCTGCTTTGGGAAGCTTTTGAGCGTTGCGAAGGTGCCGCGAACTGCGGCCTGCTCTTCGTCTGCGATCACGCCAGCGCCGCTTTGCCAGATGTCTATGGCAATCTGGGGCTCAAGCCAGAGGCTTTTACCCGCCACATAGCCTATGACATTGGCGCTGCCGCGCTCACCCGCACTTTGGCGGCGCGGTTTGGTGCCCCGGCAGTGCTGTCGCATTTCTCGCGGCTGCTGATTGATCCCAATCGCGGCCTTGATGATCCAACGCTGATCATGGAAATATCGGATGGCGCGATCATTCCGGGCAATCGCCACATCAGCGATGCAGAGCGTGCCGATCGCATCGCGCATTACTGGCAGCCCTATCGCAGCGCCGTGCAGGCTGAGGTTGCGCGCATGATCGAAACCGGCCCGGTGCCAGTTCTGGTGTCGCTGCATTCTTTCACGCCGCGCTGGAAAAATCGGCCGCGGCCCTGGAATGTTGCCGTGCTCTGGGACACCGACGACCGCCTGGCAGGCCCGCTCATCGCGCAGCTTCGGGCTGATCCTGCCCTCAAGGTTGGCGACAATGAGCCCTATGACGGCGCGTTGCGCGGCGATTCGCTGCATGAGATTGCGACGATCCCCGGCCTGCCGCATGTGCTGATCGAGCTGCGCCAGGATCTGATCAGCGATGACGCAGGCATTGGGCTATGGGCTGACCGGCTGGAAACCGCGCTGCGCCCGCTGCTGGCCGACGCAAAAATGCACGCCCTCAAGCCGCAAGGCACCCGCGCGGCCTAAGATGCGGGGCGACTGGCGGCAGAGCCGCCAGAAGTTTCCCCCGCTATTCGGCGGCGCGCAACTGTCCGACCCGCTCGAAGGCCTGGGTAAAGTCGCCGATCAAATCACGCACATCCTCAATGCCGCAGGACAGCCGCAACATGCCATCGCTGATGCCGAGCGTGGCTCTGGCTTCCGGCGTCAGGCGCTGGTGCGTTGTCGTCGCCGGATGGGTGATCATGCTCTTGGTATCGCCGAGATTATTCGAGATTTTTACAATCTGCAGCGCGTTGGCCATGGCGAAAGCCCCGGCCTTGCCGCCCGCGACCTCGAAGGCGATGAGCGTGCCGCCGCCCTTCATCTGGCGGCGTGCCAGTTCGGCCTGTGGATGGTCGGCGCGACCGGGATATAGCACCTTGGTCACTGACGGGTGCCCGGCCAGCATATCGGCCAAAGCGGCCGCGTTGGCACCCTGCCGCTCAACCCGCAAGGCCAGCGTCTCCATGCCTTTCAGCATCACCCAGGCATTGAAGGGTGACAGCGCCGGGCCGGT
>DAICZI010000122.1 GCA_027311205.1 Beijerinckiaceae bacterium
GACCAGCGCATTGTCGCCTGGCGGCTTCTCGATGAAGCGCCGAACGCTGGCACCGTCAAGCTCAAGCGCGCCATAACGACCGGGCGGTGTCACGGCAGTGATGGTCGCTGCCTTGCCTTGTGCCTTGTGAAACTTGATCAGGGCGCCAATGTCGATGTCAGCCAGACCATCGCCATAGGTCATGCAGAACGTGCCTTCCGAACCGATCAGGGCCCGCGCCCGCCGCAACCGGCCGCCAGTGTGCGTTGCCTCGCCAGTATCAACCAGCGTGATGCTCCAGGGCTCGGCCTGCGATTGGTGATAGTGAATCTTGTTTTCGCGCGCATCTATGGTCACATCAGAGGAATGCAGCACATAATTGGCGAAATATTCCTTGATCATGTAGCCTTTGTACCCGAGCAGGATCACAAAATCGTTGATGCCGTGATGGGCATAGATTTTCATGATATGCCAAAGGATCGGCCGCCCGCCGATTTCCACCATCGGTTTGGGACGTAACTGGGTTTCCTCAGCGATGCGCGTGCCGTAACCACCCGCAAGAATGACTGCTTTCATGAAAGGACCGACCTGTTCCGAGACGCTGCTCATGCCTTAGCGATGAAAGCCTGATCGTTCAATTGCCATATCAGCGCAACAGGCGCGTGCTCTCACAGGCGCACGCGCCCGGAGATGATGTCATCATGGCCATCAGCATCAATCGGCATGAAGGAAGCAGCGCCGGGCGCACGAAACCAGAGGGGCTCAGACACAAGGTGCGGATCAAACCCCTGCGCCATCAGCGCCCCTTTTTGTTGCTTGAATGTCTGGGTTATGGGCAAAGCCGGAGACATGCGCAAAAACAACGGTCGCGCATACAGCGGCAGGTGCGCGTCCAGTGCCGCACTCAAGGCCGCCAGGGCAAACCCGGGGCTCGTCACCAGCGCTGCCATCCCGGCCCGGCCCTCGTGACCGGGAACAAGCACGCCATAAACGGCGCAGTCCACAACGCCCGCGACGGCACCCACCACCCCCGCCACTTCGGTCGTGGCGACATTCTCGCCATGCCACCGGAAGGTATCGCCGATGCGATCCACAAAATAATGAAACCCCTGCGCATCGGCGCGCATCAAATCACCGGTGCGAAACCAGACGTCGCCCTCCGCAAACACATGGCGCAGCAATTTGCGACTGGTCGCCTCGGCATCGGTATAACCCTCAAACGCGCCCGCTGCGCCGCGCGCCGCATTGACCAGACCCAGCGCCTCGCCTGGTTCATTGACGGCGCAGCGCTGGCAAAAGCCATCGGCACCGCGCGCCGGCTCGCCGGTTGCGGGATCATGGCGCACCAGCGCCAGCGGAAAACTGTGCGCCAGAAAGCCCGGAATCCGCCCCAGCGCACCGGGCTTGCCCTCAACATTATAAAGCGACACATTGCCTTCGGTCGCCGCATAGAATTCCAGAATGCGCGGCAGGGCAAAGCGCGTCGCAAAGGCCTCCCACACCGCGCCGGAAAGCCCATTGCCGCACGCCAGACGCAGCCGATGCGCCCGCTCCAGCCGATGGTGTGGTGCCTGCACCAGATAGCGGCAGAGTTCGCCAATATACTGGATGATCGTACAGTCAAACCGTGCGACATCATCCCAAAAGCTGCTGACCGAAAATTTCTCCCGCAGCGCCACAGCCCCTCCCGAAACCAGCATCGCGCCCGGCGCAACCACACCGCCTACACTGTGACACAGCGGCAAGGGATCATAGAGCCGGTCGGCCGGGCCAGCCTCGGTGAGGCCAGCGAACCACAGGCTCCATGTGAGAATGCGATGATGGCTCAACCGCGCTGCCTTCGGCAGCCCCGTCGTGCCCGACGTGAAAATCAGCAGCGCTGGATCAGTCAAAGCCACATCCGGCACTTCGGCCTGATCGAGCGGCGCATCCGAATAGCTGGACAAAGCCGCGCGAAAATCTGCATCATGGCGCAGCAGGGGCACATCGAGCCGTATCTCATCGCTCAGCGCGCCATCGGCAATCATCGCTCGCGCGCCCGCGACCCGCAACCCATGCGCGAGACCGGTCGCAGGAAGCTGCGGATTGAGCAGCGCCGTGACAATGCCGATGCGCGCAAGACCCAGCCACAAGGCCAGATAGGCCGGACAATTGCGCATGTGCAGCCCGATCACGTCGCCCTTGCGCCAGCCCTGCGCCACCGCGAAACGAGCCATCCGGCGCATGTCCGCCGCAAGCGCGCCATAGCTCAGCGTCTCCGTCTCGCTTAAGATCGCCGGGCTGCCGCCCGCCTCCAGCGCCCGCGCCTCGATGTGTCGCGGCAAGGTCAGCCCTGGTTCACGCGCCACTGCCGCCGTGGCTTGCAAAGCCGCGAGCCACAGGCGGTTGGCTGAAGCGCCCGTCGGTTGCGGCGGCGTCACGCCGTCGCCACGGCATCGACCGTCAACACTGTCCCGGTGATGCGGGCCGCGTCTTCGCTCATGAGAAAGGCGACGGCAGCGGCTATATCCTGCGGCTGGACGAGTTGCGCCATGGCGCTGCGCCGCGCCACTTGTGCCCGTTGCCCGGAATCCATGGAACTTGTCAGTTCTGTTTCGGCAAAACCCGGCGCAACCGCATTGACTGTGATGCCGACCTTGCCGACATCCCTGGCCAGCGAGCGCGTGAAGCCGACCATCGCCGCCTTGGTCGCGCCATAGACGCTGAGCCCGGCGAAGCCGGTGCTTGCGATGATCGACGCCATATTGACAACACGCCCGGCCTTTTGCTGCATCATGGAGCGCGGGGCATATTTCGTCAGCAACAGCGGCGAGACAGTGTTCAGCCGTACCAAAGCTTCAATCTGCGCCTGGGACAGACTGGTCAGCAGCCCCTCGGCGCTGGCGGCTGCATTGTTGACCAGCCCATAAATCGGCCCGAACGCCGCCTTGATCGCCCGCACATGCCCGGCAATCCCCTCAAGATCAGAGAGATCGGCGGCATGAAAATGGATTTCACCGGCGCTGGATGCACCGATGGCGGCCTGCAGCCCAGCGCTGGAGTGCCGCGCCAGAGCGATCACGCGAAAGCCATCGGCGGCGAGGCGCTGCGCAATGGCAAGCCCGAACCCCCGGCTCGCGCCACTAATGAGCACATTACGCATGGCGTCGCTCCAGTTTGCCGCCCGCCGTCATCGGCAACTCCGCGACAAATGTCAGCGAAACCGGCACCTTGTGCCTGGGCAGGATGGCGCGGCAGGTGCTCAGGATGTCGGCTCGCAGCGCGGCCTCATCACTGCCCGCCACGGCCACCACGTCGGCGGCAACCAGGGCCCCGGTCAGGGGACTTTTGCGGGCACGCACCCGCGATTGGCGCACCCTAGCGACGCTGTTGATGACGGCCTCAACCTCTTCAGGCGCGACCTTCAAGCCACCAACATTGATGACGCCGCTGGCCCGTCCGACAAAATACATGCGCTCGCCGCGCTGCTCGACCAGATCGCCGGTATCAACAAAGCCCTCGGCATCATGCAGCACCCCGCCCGCGCCGGCATAGGCCGACGCTGTGCGCGCCGAGCGCAAATGCAGCGTGCCGTGAAGCACCCGCATCTCGACCTTGCCTGGCGCACCGATCCAGCTTGCCGGAAACCCGGCCAGCCCATCGTTGACTTCAAATGCCACACCAGCCTCGGTGGAGGCAAAGGCATGGCCAACCGGCACGCCTGGAAACGCCGCCTTCAGCGCGTCAAGCACCGGCTGATCGACGACTTCGCCCGACAGCCGCAGATAGCGCGGTTTCAGCCGGGTCAGATCGGGGTGCATCAGCGCCTGCCGCCAATGGCTCGGCGTTCCCGCCAGATGCGTGACGCCAGCGGCGCTGAGCCGCGCGATGAACGCCGCCATCGGCTCGCCCGATTGAGAGAGCACCATAGAGCCGCCGCCCGTCAGCGCCCGCAGCAGCATCTGCAGCCCGCCATAGCGCCGGACGTCGTAAAATGTGCCCCATACAACACCGGCACTCGCAGCAACCGGCGCAATCGCCCACGTCAGCCCGGCAAAACCGTGTGCTACCAGCTTGGGTGTGCCGGAGGTGCCGGAAGTGAACATCAACCACTGCGTATCGCAGCCCGGCGCAGGCCGTGCCACACGCCGCGAGCCTGTCGCCGGAGCGAGGGCGCGCACGCCAGCGGGCAATGCGAGCCCCTCCAGCGTCGCCTCGTCATAAACATGGGTCACACCATGATCGACCATCACCTGCACGGCGCTCGCGGCGCCGATATCCGGCGGGCACAAGATCAAGCGCCCGGCATGGCCATCAAGGTTGATCAGTGCCACAACAAAATCATGCTGGTCACGGGTGCGCAGCATCACGGTGGACGCGCTCGTGATGCCCTCCAGCGCCAGATGTCGCGTCGCGGCAATTTCGGCCAGATCAAGCCCGGCATCCGCCGCAAACAGGCGCGCGCCCCCGGCCCGCGCTGCCACACGCTGAGCAAGCGTCACGCGCAGGTCTGGTGTAACATCAAGGGCGGGGGCGTGCATCGGCATTGCGCTTGCAAGGGGCTAGGCTGGCGCGGCCGCGCTATAAAACGCGACCAACTCGCCGAGGCTCTGCGGAAAACGCACATCGTCAGCCGTGGCGAAGGGGTCAAACCCCAGCTTGTCTTCGAGATTGGCGACCAAAATGGCAAAGCCCAGCGAATCCAGCCCGCAATCAGCCAGCAGTGTCGCATCCGCAAGTGGCTTCAGCACCTTGCCTTGCTCTTTGGCCACAGACCCGATTTCGTCCATGATGATTTGATGCAAATCCAAGATCGCCTCCCAAGGGTTCAGAGTGTTTTAAGGCGCAGTGCTTAAGGATTGGTTTGGCAGGTTGAATCCTGCTGTGCTTTCAGGGATTTCACGTCAACGCCATGCTCCCGCTCCCCCTTGATCCGGTGCCACCGCCGCAACGCAGTCGCTGCCGGGAAATCGAAGCTTCCGATCTAGAAGGCGTTCTGGCGCTTCTCTGTGAAGGCTTTCCAGGGCGCAATGAAGCCTGCTGGCGACAGGGCTTGCAGGCTCTGGCGACGCGCAGCCTCCAGCCTGACGTGCCGCGCTTTGGCTATCTGCTGGAACAGGACGGCCATCTGGCGGGCGCGCTATTGCTGATTTTTGTGCCCGCCGAGGCCACAGCCGACGGCCCGCGCTGCAATGTTTCAAGCTGGTATGTGAGGCCGCAGTTCCGGCATTTGGCCAATGTTCTGGTCAAACAGGCACTCCGGCTCAAGCAGGTCACTTACACCAACCTGTCACCTGCGCCCAAAACGCTGCCACTTCTCAAGGCGCAAGGCTACAAGCGCTACAGCGCGGGCTCGTTTCTGGCACTGCCGCTGCTCGGGCGCGGCCTCCAGCGCAAGGTTCGGGCTTTTGATGCGCAACGTGATGCCGCGTTCCTGCCACCCCACGAATTGCGCCTGCTCAGCGACCATGCGGCGCTGGACTGCATCGTGCTGGTTGGCGAGGATGCGCAAGGGCTGGTGCCTTTTGTGCTCAACCGTGCCGAGTCGAAGCGCTGGCCAGTCGAGATGGCTGGGTTGATGCGGCGGGTAGGGCCGACGCATCTGCGCCGAATTCCGTCGATCATCGTGCGCCGCCTGCTGCGGATCCGGTCGTTGATCTATTGCCGCGATACGGCAGATCTCGCACGCTTTGCCCATCCGCTGGGCTATTGGCTCTTGCGCCATCATGGCATCACGCTGGTGCGTCTTGATGCGCCTGCGCCGCCACAGGGCCTCATCGGCCGGTTTTCGCCGGGGCGAGATCCCAAATATTTCCGGGGCCTCAACGCGCCCCCGCTGAATGATCTTGCCTATAGCGAACTCGTCTATTTTGGCTCCTGAGGTTGGCCCATGACCCATGCCCCCGTGTCTTATGCCCCCGTGTCCCAAGGCCCCGCTGACACCAACAGCTTGAGCCTCGCAAGGGCGCTCGTCGCGGGGTTGGAAGCGCGTGGCATCCGCCATGCCTTTTGTGTGCCGGGCGAAAGCTATCTGGCCTTGCTCGATGCGCTCCGCGACAGCCAGATCAACCTCACTGTCTGCCGTAACGAGGCCGGAGC
>DAICZI010000123.1 GCA_027311205.1 Beijerinckiaceae bacterium
ATACGGTGGATGAAACCTCGCTGCCGGGCATTCAGGATGCGGCGCTGGGCACCATTTCGGCGAGCCATTGGGCTCCCAACATGGACAACCCCGAAAACAAGGTCTTCGTCGCCGATTATGAAAAGGCCTATGGCGCACCGCCGTCATTTTATGCAGCCCAGGGCTATGATGCCGCCAAACTGATTGATGGCGCCCTGCGCAAGACAGGCGGCAAGGTCGATATCGAGGCTTTGCGCAAGGCGATGGACAGCGTGCCGTTCAAGTCCGTGCGCGGGGCTTTCAAGTTCAACAACAACGGCTTCCCGATCGAGAATTTTTATCAGGTCAGCATCGTCAAGCGCGCCGACGGCAAGTTCGTGACGCAAGCCGGGGCCAAGGTGATGAGCATGGCGAAAGACATCTATTCTGGTGCCTGCAAGCTGCCGCCGCGCTAAGCCGAAAACCGCCCCGCCATGAGCCTCGCTCTGCTTGCGGTTCAGATTCTGAACGGCCTTGAACTGGGTTTTATCCTGTTCCTGGTCGCTTCAGGCCTGACGCTGGTGTTTGGGGTGATGGATTTCATCAACCTCGCCCATGGCGTGCAATACATGCTGGGCGCGTATTTTGCCGCAACGCTGATCGCCTGGTCGGGGTCGTTCTGGCTCGGCCTGGTGCTCGGCGTTGCGGCCTCGCTGCTGATGGGGCTGGTGCTGGAATGGACGGTGTTTCGCCATCTGGCGCGGGCTGGCCACCTTGAACAGGTGCTGGCGACCTTCGCCCTCATCCTGATTTTTACCGATCTCGTCAGCATGATTTTTGGCGCTGGTTCGCTGTCGATCAACCTGCCGCCGCTGCTGGCACAGTCGGTGACGTTCTCCCGTGACTTCTCCTATCCCCTCTGGCGTCTCATCATCATCGCCGCTGGCCTCGGCGTGGCGCTGCTGCTGTGGGTATTGATCGCCAGGACGCGGCTCGGCATGCTGGTGCGGGCGGGCTCGACCCACCCGCAAACCGTGCAGGCGCTGGGGGTTGATATCGACCGGCTGTTTCTCGTGGTCTTTGCCTTTGGCGCGATGCTGGCGGGCTTTGCTGGCACCATGGCCGGGCCGCTCACCGGGGTCGAGCCAACCATGGGCGATGGCGTGCTGATCCTTGCCTTCGTGGTCATTGTGGTCGGCGGCGTTGGCTCGGTGCGCGGCGCGCTGATTGGAGCGCTGCTGATTGGCCTCGTCGATACGCTGGGCCGCGCCTTTGCCACCGACATCATGAGCCAGTTTCTCAGCCGCTCGTCGGCTGCCAGTGCCGGCCCGGCCTTGGCCTCAATGCTGATTTATGTGCTGATGGCCTTGGTGCTGGCGGTACGTCCCTCCGGCCTGTTTGCGAGCGGGGATTGATCAGCTTGAAGGCGCAGAGGCTTAAAACATTCTTCAAGGCTGAACAAACCACGGCCCTGTTGGCGGCGGTCTTTCTCATCGCCTTGCTGGCCGGGCAGGTGCTCGGCAACACCGATCCAACCACGCTTTTGGCCCGTGCCGCGATTTTTGCGCTGGCGGCGCTGTCGCTGTCGTTCATTCTGGGGCAAGGCGGCATGGTCAGCCTGGGCCACGCCGCACCCATGGGGCTTGGAGCCTATGTCACGCTGACGCTGGCGCTTTTCGGCATCAAGGATTTCTTCCTCGTCACGGCCCTGGCCTTCATGGCGGGGGCAGCTTTTTCCGCCCTCACCGGGCTGATCGCGCTGCGCACGCGCGGCGTTTATTTCATCATGATCACCCTCGCCTTCGCGCAAATGGCCTATTACGCCATGTCCAGCCTCTCGATCTTTGGCGGCACCGATGGCATGGCTTTGCCGGTGCGCTCAACCGTGCTCGGCTGGCCGCTGTTCCGCTCGGATGGCGCGACGGCGCTGATCGCGCTGTTGCTGCTGGGCCTGGCCTATGGGGGGATCATGCGGGTGACGCGCTCGCGCTTTGGCATGGTGCTGCGCGCCAGCCATCTCAACGAGAGCCGTGCCGTCGCGCTCGGCTTCGAACCGCTCACCTACCGCCTGCTGGCCTATAGTTTTGCCGGCGGCCTGTCGGCCATTTCGGGCGTGCTGCTCGCCAACCTCACCGATTATATTTCGCCCTCGTTTCTGGACTGGCACCGCTCGGGCGAACTCATCGTCATGGTGGTGCTGGGCGGCGTGGCGCGACCTTTCGGGGCGATTTTGGGTGCCTTCGCGCTGATCTATATTGAATCCCTGGTCGGCGGCTTCACGCAATACTGGAACCTTGTGCTGGGCCTGGTCCTGCGCGCCATCGTGCTGTTGCGCGGCAGGCTGGAAAGCCGCCTGAGGGCGATGCCATGAGAGAATTGGCCATGAGTGAACCGGCCATGAGTGCACCTGTGCTCGCCATCCGCGACCTTTGCAAAAGCTACGGCGCGCTGCGCGTGACCGATCATGTCTCGCTTGATGTTCATGAGGGAGAAATCCACGCCATCATCGGCCCCAATGGCGCGGGCAAAACCACGCTGATTGCCCAGATTGCCGGGGCGCTGCATCCCGATGCTGGCACCATTGCGCTATCAGGCAAGGACATCTCGCGGCTCCACACCGCCACCCGCGCGCAACTGGGCCTTGCCCGCGTGTTCCAGATTTCCAACATCATCGCGCCCTTCACGGCGCTGGAAAATGTCGCCCTCGCCGCGCAGGCGAAATTCGGCTCGTCCTGGTCGTTTTGGCGGCCCGCTGCGGCGGATCGCGGCCTGATCGACCGGGCCGAAGCCGCACTCGCAACTGTTGGGCTGCAAGCGCGTGCCTTGACCAAAGCCGCCAACCTCTCGCACGGCGAGGCGCGCTCGCTGGAAATTGCCATGTGCCTGGTGCAGCAGCCAAAGTTGCTTTTGCTCGATGAGCCCATGGCGGGGGCCGGGCCGGAAGAAACGCGCGAACTCACCCGCGTTTTGCTGGGCCTCAAGGGCAAAGTTGCCATGTTGCTGATCGAGCATGACATGGCCACCGTCTTCGCGCTCGCCGACCGCCTGAGCCTGCTGGTGGGCGGGGCCGTGGCGGCCTCGTGCACGCCCGCGATGATGCGCAATGATGCCGC
Organism: Beijerinckiaceae bacterium; assembly: GCA_027311205.1. Classification (GTDB taxonomy): domain Bacteria; phylum Pseudomonadota; class Alphaproteobacteria; order Rhizobiales; family Beijerinckiaceae; genus REEB77. The sequence continues at coordinate 3,072 of DAICZI010000123.1, forward strand.
CGTGCGCAAAGCCTATCTTGGAGACGAAGCTTCATGAGCCCGCCGCTGTTCAGCCTCGAAAACGTCGATGCTGGCTATGACAGCGCGCAGGTGCTGTTTGGCGTGTCGCTGGCTGTGGCGCAAGGCGAAGTGGTGGCGCTGATGGGCCGCAATGGCATGGGCAAGACCACGACCATCCGCACGCTGTTTGGCCTCAACGCCTGCCGCGCCGGGCGGCGGTTCATTGACGGCCTCGACATGACCGGGGCCACGCCTTATGCCATTGCCCGGCGCGGCCTCGGCCTGGTGCCGGAGGGCCGTCAGATTTTCCCGCGCCTCAGCGTGCGCGAAAACCTCATCGCCACCGCCCGCCCCAAAGCTGGCACCTGGACGCTTGCTGCAGTTTACGCGCTGTTTCCGCGCTTGCAGGAACGCGCCGCCAACATGGGCAACCAGCTCTCGGGCGGCGAGCAGCAAATGCTGGCGATAGGCCGGGCCCTGATGACCAATCCGCGCCTGCTGGTGCTGGATGAGGCGACCGAGGGGCTGGCACCGCTGATCCGCGCAGAAATCTGGGCCGCCGTGACACGGCTGAAAGCCAGCGGCCTCGCCATCCTCATCATCGACAAGAATCTCGATGCCTTGCTCAACATCTGCGACCGCCATGTGGTGATGGAGCGCGGCCATATCCGCTGGCAAGGCCCCACAGCCGCGCTACGCGCTGACCGCAGGCTGGCAGAAGATCACCTTGAAATCAGTGCCGCCCCGTGAGGGGCGAAACAGCAGACGGGGGACAACGATCATGAACATCGCCATTCTTGGGGCTGGCCCTGCCGGGCTCTATGCCGCCAGCCTCTGGAAGCGCCGCCATCCGGAGGCGCGCGTCGATGTGTTCGAGCAAAATGCCGCCGATGCCACATTCGGCTTTGGCGTGGTGTTTTCGGATCAGGCCATGGGGTTCCTGAACCAGGATGATCCTGAAACGGCGCAAGCTATCGCCCCCTCCATGCAAAGCTGGCGCAATATCACGCTTGATCTGCAAGGCACCCGCATCGAAATTGATGGTGTTGGCTTTTCGGCGATTGGCCGCCTGGCGCTGCTGCAACTGCTGCAGGCCCGCGCCGGCGCGGCGGGGGTCAATTTGCGTTTTGACCGTCAGATCCACGCGCTGGACGAGCTTGACGCCTATCACCTGATCATTGCCGCCGACGGCATCAACTCGCTGGCCCGCCGCCGCTTTGCCGAAGCTTTTGGCACGACGCTGGAGGAAGGCACCAATAAATTCATCTGGTATGGCACCAGCCAGCCTTTCGCCACTTTGTCGCAAACCTTTGTGGCAACGCCGGAAGGCCCGTTCAACGCGCATCATTATCGCTACGCGCCGGGCCTGAGCACCTTCATCATCGAATGCACCGCCGCAACGTGGCAAGCCTGCGGCTTTGCCAGCAAAACCGAGGCTGAGACCCGTGCCTTCTGCGAAGGGATTTTCGCCGAGGCGCTGCAAGGCCAGGCGCTGATTTCCAACAAGTCCACCTGGCGTCAATTCCCGTTTCTTGCCAATGCCCGCTGGTCGCATCGCAACATCGTGCTGATCGGCGACGCCTTGCACAGCGCGCATTTTTCCATAGGTTCAGGCACGCGCCTCGCCATGGAAGACGCCCTTGCGCTGGTGAAGGCGCTGGAGGGCGAGCCCCATGACCTTGCCGCCGCTCTGCAAGCCTTTGAGGCGGCGCGCCGCCCTGCGGTGGACAAGCTGGTGGCCGCAGCCAAAACCAGCGCCAGATGGTACGAGAATTTCGGCGACCACATGGGGCTCGCGCCGCTGGATTTCGCGATGAGCTACATCACCCGCTCGGGCCGTATCGATCCAGCCCGCCTGCGCGCACTCTCGCCCAATTTCATGGCGCTTTATGAAGCCGCCCACCCGGCACCGCCAAAGCAATGAGGCGAGGCCGCCATCCTGGGGAGGGCTCATGGGGCCCGCTCACCGGCGCTGCACGGCTTTGCGGGCCTGAACCTATTTCGATCCCCGCTGCAAGGCCCGCTCGATCGCCATGCGGATGAAGCGCTGGGTGGGGATGCCGGCGCGCTTCGCGGTGCTGCGCACCTCCTCAAGAAGCGGCTCGGGAAGCCGCAGGCTCACCGATTTATCCTTGCGCCGCACCTCAAACCGCATCGGGGCCATGTCAGAAAAGTCGAATTGCGCAAGGTCAGCATTCGCAACAAAAGCCTCAGCCTCAGCGTCGGTCTTGAAGGTGGGAAATTTGGTTTTCATAGGCCTCAACCTCCTTTTTGTGCATGTAACGGGCGCTCAAAGGGCGGATCAATGTCTCACGGCCCCGATGCCGTAGGGTGAAAACAACGAAGATATGGCGACCTTGCAGGGTCAGGCCAACGGCGCGAAAGCGTGTTTCTGCCGTGGAATGTTCCATGTCAGGGCCGACGAAAGGCGCGCCACTGAACAGGCTTTCAATCTCGGCCAAGGACGCACCGTGTTTCTGGCATTTGTCACAATTGCCACGATCCCAATCAAAGCCGTCAAATTGCATTGATGCTCCCTGGGAATTTGTATATCATTTTGTATATGCAAATGTCAAGGTGCGGGTGAGCTTTGCCAGGTCAGATTGATCGCCAACAGGGCAACCGGCTTTACCCAGCCAGAGACTGCCTTACGGTTCTCGATGGAAGATTGAATTGCGTGTCCGGCAAGGGCTGGTGAAAGCCTCACGTGCTGAACTTGCTGATGAGATAATTTGAAAAAGCGCTGCAACTGACGAGCATAAAGCGCGCATCGGCTTCATCGACTGCGTTGTCGTTGTCCGACAAAGCATGTCTGATGCCAGTGTCGTTTGTGTATCCGTATATTTTTAGAAAACCATCCTTCAACGAAGGGTGCAATTGATGCTTATTTTCCAAATTCTTTAGTGCGGCACCGAGAGTCGCTCTATCATCGCCAGTTATTATTTTTGCAGCGGCTTCGACAGCAGAGATCGATTCTTTCATGC
>DAICZI010000124.1:0-2155 GCA_027311205.1 Beijerinckiaceae bacterium
GGCTCGAAAAACCCAAGGCCTTCGTTGTGCTCAAAGGAGCCGCCACGCCTGACATTGGCGAAGTGCTCAAGGCCCACGTCAAAGAGCGTGTCGGCGCATGGAAATACCCGCGTTGGATCGAGCTTGTGCCAGATTTGCCCAAGACCTCGACGGGCAAAATCCAGCGCTTCATGCTGCGGTGAGCGCAAATGATGCCTTGAATATTTCCAAACCAGTATCGCCACGCTCTGTCATTGCGGGCGAAGCGACATGGGTGCGTCAGGAAACCACTGGAGAGCCCGGTTGCCCTCGTAACGATGGGCTATTGTGCGCCGATAACGACTAGTCAGGTAGAGATATGGTAGATCAACATGCCGCATTACGCTTGGCGCCCTGAAATTCAGCAATCACTCCACATCAACGGCGTCGCGCTGGAAGCGCAGTGCTGGGGGCCGTCACCTGCGCAAGCGCCCACCCTCGTGCTGCTGCACGAAGGCCTTGGCTGCGTCGCCCTTTGGCGCGATTTTCCGCAAAAGCTGGCAGCGGCCACCGGTTACGGAGTTTTTGCGTGGTCGCGCGCCGGCTACGGTAGCTCGGATGCCTGCGCCCTGCCGCGCCCGCTCGATTATATGAGCCGCGAAGCTGCGGACGTAGTGCCGGAAGTTCTGGATGCCCTGGGCGTTGCCCGCTGCGGCTTGATCGGCCACAGCGACGGTGCGTCCATTGCCGCGCTCTATGCTGGCACCCACGCCGACCAGCGTCTGCGCGGGCTGGTGCTGATGGCCCCGCATTTCTTTGCCGAGCCGATGGGCCTTGCTGCTATTGCCGAAGCAAAGCTTGCCTTTGACTCGGGAGAATTGCGAACGCGGCTCAGCAAATATCACCGCCACGTCGATGTCGCTTTCCGGGGCTGGAACGGGGCCTGGCTCGATCCGGCATTCGCCCGCTGGAACATCGAGGCAGCGACCGACTCCATCGCGGTGCCGGTGCTGGCGATCCAAGGCGTCGAGGATCAATATGGCACGCGCGCCCAGCTTGATCGGCTCGCCGCACGCTGTCCTGTTCCAGTCGAACTGGCCCTGCTGGCATCATGTCGCCACACGCCATTCCTGGATCAGCCGGAGGCTACGCTCGCGCTGGTGCGGGACTTTACCGCCCGACTATTCAGGGCTTGACGTGGGCAGCGGTCTGCCCGAACAGCACTTTCTTGGCGTCCTCGGTGATTTCGCGCGGTGCGCTGATGCTGTTGCCAATTTCATAGGCCCGCACCGTCGCAGGGCGTGCCCTGATTGCCTCGAACCAACGCTTCAGATGCGGGAAGTCGTCGATATTCTGTTCCTGACGCTTCCACGGCACGATCCACGGATAGCAAGCCATGTCGGCGATGGAATAGGAGCCCGCGATAAAATCACGATCCGCAAGCTGGCGGTTGAGCACGCCATAAAGCCTGTTGGTTTCATTGACATAGCGCTTGATGGCGTAATCCAGCTTTTCCGGCGCATAAATGTTGAAATGATGGTTTTGGCCGGCCATCGGCCCCAGCCCGCCCATCTGCCAGAACAGCCATTCCAACGCCTGAAACCGCCCCCGCAAGTCGGTCGGCAGGAACTTTTTGGTCTTTTCGGCAAGATAGACAAGAATGGCACCGGATTCGAACACTGATATGGGCTCGCCGCCGCCCGGCGGCTCATGATCAACAATCGCCGGCATCCGGTTATTGGGGGCGATTTTGAGGAAATCTGGCTGGAATTGTTCGCCCTTGCCAATATTCACTGGGAAAATCTTGTAGGCGACCCCGGTTTCCTCGAGAAACATCGTGATCTTGTGGCCATTCGGCGTTGGCCAATAATGCAGGTCGATCATGAGAACTCCATGCGCTGAGGTGTGAGGCGAAAATTCTAGCGGGGCAAGATGTCATATTGCAATGGCAAAACTCAACATCACGCCTTGACGCGCGTTGCCTCGAATGCAGGGACATCGGCGGCAAATTGGTCAAGCCACGCAACCATGCCCGGATAGCGGGTTCGCCAGCGCCCTTCAAACCGCAAATCGAGATAACCGAGCGCGCAAGCCAGGGCAATATCGGCGATATCGCGCTTGCCGGTTGGCAGATGGTCTGCCAGGGCATCGAGCGCGCGATCAATTTTCCCGGACTGGTGATCGAGCCATTTCTGAC
>DAICZI010000124.1:2165-6046 GCA_027311205.1 Beijerinckiaceae bacterium
CGCGAAACGCGATTTCATAGCGCGATACCACGGCGGCATCCATGACCCCATCGCAGAGCGCCTGGTAGGTCAGCACCTTGATGCGCGCCTCCGGATCGCGCGGGATCAGACGATTCCCGCCAGCTTGCAAATCAAGCCATTCGACAATGACGCGGCTGTCATAAATCGTCGAACCATCATCCAGCACCAGGCAGGGGATTTTCCCCAGCGGGTTTTGCTGGCGCAGGGTATCGTTGGCATCGTTGGTGTCAGCCACCGCCACGCTGAAAGCGTGAGGCGGGCCCGCTAGGGCGGCGGCGATGATGACTTTGCGCGCGAAGGGCGAGGCCGGGGAAGATCGCAAAACAGGCATGAGGGTTCCAGAATAGAGCAGCCGGGTATGGCTGGCGTGGCTCCAGCCTTAAGCCTCCAAGCGCGCCTTTTCAACTGCGCGCTTTCTCAACTGCGCCTTCAACCCCGTGACCCTCACACAAGGGCGCCGTGACAATGCTTTAACTTCTTGCCTGAGCCGCAGGGGCATGGCTCATTGCGCCCGACGCGGCCCCAGCTTTCGGGCTCTGAAGCGATGCGTTGCGGCGGTGCAGGCTGGGGCAACGCCGAAAAGGCACCAGCGGCAATGCGCGCATTGACGGCGGCAATCGCCATTTCGTCCTCGCCTGAAAGCGGATCAAAATGCGAGGCCTGCATCGGCGGCATGGTCAGCCTTTGCTGCTCCTGCATCTCTTCTTGTGACATCAGTTCAACATGCATCAACTGCTGGGTTGCGGTCTCGCCGAGCTTGTTGATGAGTTCATTAAAGAGGTTGAAGGCTTCGGATTTATATTCATTCAACGGGTCGCGCTGCGCCTGAGCGCGCCAGCCGATCACTTGCCGCAAATGCTCAAGCGTCACCAGATGTTCGCGCCAGAGATTGTCGAGCGCTTGCAGCACCACCTGCTTTTCGACATAGCGCATGATTTCGGGAGTGTTTTTCTCGACTCGGGCACGATAGGCCTGATCCGCCGCAGCGGTCAGGTGCTCGCGCATGGCTTCGTCGTCAATGCCTTCTTCCTTGGCCCATTGCGCGACCTTGGCGGCCTCTTCCTCATCGAAATTCAACATGTCGCGAATATCGGCCTGCAAGCCAGCAATATCCCAGGTTTCGGGATAGGCGTCGTGCGGAATGTGTTTTTCGATAAGATCGTCGACGACGCCGGCCCGCATGTGGCCCACCGTCTCCTCAAGGCTGTCGTTGGCCATCATGTCGCGGCGCTGCTCGAACACCACCTTGCGCTGCACGTTCATCACGTCATCATATTTGATGATGTTTTTGCGCATGTCGAAATTGCGTGCCTCGACCTTCTGCTGCGATTTTTCCACGGATTTGCTGACGACCCGCGACACCAGCGCTTCGTCTTCCTTCATGCCGACCCGCTGCATCAAAGTGGCCATGCCTTCGCCACCGAAGATGCGCATCAGGTCATCTTCCATGGAAAGATAGAATTTCGACCGGCCCGGATCGCCCTGACGCCCGGATCGCCCACGCAACTGGTTGTCGATACGGCGGCTTTCATGCCGCTCGGTACCGATGATATAGAGGCCACCTGCCGCGCGCGTCTGCTCCTTGAAGCGCGCCACCTCGGCGCGAATTTCAGCCTCGCGCGCCGCGCGGGCCTCGCCCTCAAGCCCGGCACATTCATGCGCCACCCGCATCTCGACATTGCCGCCAAGCTGGATGTCGGTGCCGCGGCCCGCCATGTTGGTGGCGACCGTGATTGCGCCAGGAACCCCCGCCTCCGCAACGATGAAGGCCTCCTGCTCGTGGAAACGGGCGTTCAGCACGGCAAACATTTTCGAGGTCTTGCCATTGCGGGCAGCCTCATAAAGTTTCGGCAGCGCATCGGTTCCAGTAAAATCAATCTGGGTATAGCCCTGCTCGACCAGAAACGCCGCCAGTTCTTCGGATTTTTCAATGGAAGTGGTGCCAACCAGCATTGGCTGCAACCGGGCATTGGCGATCTCGATCTCGCGCACGATGGCGCGCAGCTTTTCCTTGTTGGTGCGATAGATCTCGTCGGTTTCGTCCGTCCGCTGGACGGTGGTGTTGGTCGGAATTTCGACCACATCAAGGGAATAGATCTCAGCAAATTCATTGGCTTCAGTCGCGGCCGTGCCGGTCATGCCCGCGAGTTTGCCATAAAGGCGGAAATAATTCTGGAAAGTGATCGACGCCAAAGTGACGTTTTCTGGCTGCACGGTGACGCGCTCTTTGGCTTCCAGCGCCTGATGCAGACCTTCCGAATAGCGGCGTCCCGGCATCATGCGCCCGGAAAACTCGTCAATGATCACCACTTCATCATTGCGGACAATATAATCCTTGTCGCGCTGAAACAGGGTGTGGGCCCGCAACGCCTGATTGACGTGATGCACCAGGGTCACATTATGCGCCTCATAGAGCGCACCCTCCGTCAGAGCGCCCGCCTGGCGCAGCAGTTCTTCAATATGCTCGTTGCCAGATTCCGTCAGATGAACCGTGCGCTGCTTCTCGTCGACCTCGTAGTCCCCTTTCACCAGGGACGGCACGAGCCGGTCGACAGTATTATAGAGCTCGGAATGGTCTTCGGACGGCCCCGAAATAATGAGGGGCGTGCGCGCCTCGTCCACCAGAATGGAGTCGACTTCATCGACAATGGCGTAGGCGTGGCCGCGCTGCACCATTTCGGCGAGCTCGTATTTCATATTATCGCGCAGATAATCAAAGCCATATTCATTGTTGGTGCCATAGGTGATGTCGCAGGCGTAGGCTGCCCGCCGGTCATCATCCTCAATGCCATGCACAATGATGCCAACGCTCAGGCCGAGAAAGCCATAGACTTTGCCCATCCATTCAGCGTCGCGCCGGGCGAGGTAATCATTGACCGTGACAACATGCACGCCCTTGCCCGCCAGGGCATTGAGATAGCAGGCGAGGGTCGCCACCAGCGTCTTGCCTTCGCCGGTGCGCATTTCGGCAATCGCGCCTTCATGCAGCACCATGCCGCCAATCAACTGCACATCGAAATGGCGCTGGCCGAGCGTCCGCTTGGCCGCCTCGCGCACCGTGGCAAAAGCGGGCACCATGAGATCATCCAGGGTCTTGCCCTGGGCCAATTGTTCGCGAAACTGGGCGGTGCGGGCCTTGAGATCATCATCACTGAGCGCCGCAACCTCGGCTTCCAGGGCGTTGATCGCCTTCACTTTGGGGGCATAGCGTTTCAGACGGCGCTCATTGGCGGAGCCGAAAACCTTTTTGGCAATGGTGCCGAGCATCAGCAGACCTTTCCGGGGTCAAATGCGCCCCCGCGCAAAGCTGGCCCGGAAGCTGGTGTGAAGGGGATCAAAGCCCCGCAAATGCGGGCCGACCCCTTAAGTCAAGACTTGAATTCTGTGAACTGGGAGATAAGTGCGCCGGCCTGCCTTGTCAATGTGATGCCTGCAAGTCGTGCATTTCAGTCGGCGACAGTGTGAACGAGCGCTTCGAGTTTCGGAAGCATTGCCTTGGGCGTGTCCTCCGGGCTGATCTCCCCGACGAAACGTCCCCGCGCATCCATCAGGTAAGTGGTCGATGAGTGGGTGAAATCATAATTTCCTGATTTGTCGGGCGCGTCAGCTTTGAAAAATACGCCATAGGATTTGGCGAGCGCGGTGAGGGCCGGAAGCGAACCTGTGAGCCCGATGATGCGGGGATCGAAATTTTTCAGCCAAGCCGCCAGCACGGGCGGCGTATCGCGGGCAGTATCGAACGTAACGAACAGCACCTTCAGTTTATCGGATTGAGGCCCCATAAGCTTCAGGGCCTGCGTGATGTCGGACATTGTCGTCGGGCATTCATCCAGACAATGCGTGAAACCAAAAAACACCAC
>DAICZI010000125.1 GCA_027311205.1 Beijerinckiaceae bacterium
GTGCAGGAAGCCTATCTTGGAAAAGAAGCCGCATGACCCCGCTTGTTGCCACTGGCCTCAACACATTTTACGGCAAGAGCCACATCCTGCACGGGGTGGGGCTGGAATTGCGCGAGGGCGAGATTGTCGCGCTGCTCGGGCGCAATGGTGCCGGCAAAACCACGACCATCCGCTCGCTGATGGGTCTGACGCCGCCCAAAAGCGGCACGGTAAAGTTTTTCGATCAGGACACGACGCACATGCCGAGCTTCAAGCTCGCCGCGCTGGGCGTCGGCTATGTGCCTGAGGGGCGGCGGATTTTCACTAATCTGACGGTTGAGGAAAATCTGAAGGTGCCGGATGGCCTGCCGGGGCCCTGGGACATTCCCCGTGTTTACAAGCTGTTTCCGCGTCTTGCCGAGCGCAAGAGCAACAAGGGCAGCCAGCTTTCGGGCGGTGAGCAGGAGATGCTGTCGATTTCCCGCGCACTGCTGCTCAATCCGAAACTGCTGATGCTCGATGAGCCCTCGCAGGGTCTGGCCCCGCTGATTGTGGAAGAAGTGTTCAAGATCGTCGTCGCTGCGCGGGCTGAGGGCATGTCGGTGCTGCTGGTCGAACAGAATGTCCGCGCTGCTGTGGCCATCGCCGACCGCGCCTATGTGCTTGAGGACGGCAAGGTGGTCTATGAAGGCAACGCCGCCGAATTTGGCCGCGATGAGGAACGGGTGCGCGAACTCGCCGGTGCCAGCGCCGCCAAGTGGGACCTCGACTGAGCCCAGGAACCGGCTGCGGCGGTTGTCGAGCCGCCCGGCCAGCGGTGCAAGGTGCTTCAGGCCGGTGCTGCTTCGACCCAGAGCTGCTTCAGCCAAGCGCTACAACGGCAGGCCGACGTAATTTTCGGCCAAAACGATGCGGGCCGCCCGCGATTGTTCGAGATAACCGAATTCGGCCGCCTGCATCCTGGTCTCAAAGGGGGTGTAATGATCGAAGCGGTGCAGCAGTGAGGTCATCCACCAGGAAAAACGCTCGGCTTTCCAGATGCGATCGAGCGCGCGGGCCGAATAATGATTGATGCCCGAATCCGAACCCTCGCGGTAATATTCGTGCAGCGCCCGGGCGAGATAGTAGGCGTCGCCCACGGCTAAATTCAGGCCCTTCGCGCCAGTGGGTGGCACAATATGGGCGGCATCGCCGGCCAGAAACAGCCTGCCAAAGCGCAGCGGCTCGGCCACATAAGAGCGCAAGGGCGCGACGGATTTCTCCAAAGAAGGCCCTGCCACAACGTGCGCCGCCGCTTGCGGATCAAGCCTGCGGCGCAATTCATCGTAGAACCGCGCGTCGGGCCACGCCGAAAGGTCTTCATCAGCGCGGCATTGCAGATAATAGCGGCTGCGGGTCAATGAGCGCATGGAGCAAAGCGCAAAGCCGCGCTCATGGCTGGCATAGATCAGTTCAGGATCGCAAGGCGGCACGTCAACCAGCACGCCAAGCCAGCCAAAAGGATAGACCCGCTCGAATTCCTGCAGCGCCACCTTGGGCACGCTGGCACGCGCAACACCATGAAAACCGTCACAACCGGCGATGAAATCGCAATCAATGCGTAGAGCCATGCCGTTGTGCTTGCAGGTGACGTAGGGTTTGGACGAGGCAAACTCATGCAGTTCGACGCCGTCGGCTTCATAAAGCGTTTCCAGCCCAGCGGCGGCGCGTGCATCCATCAGATCATGGGTGACCTCGGTCTGACCATAGACGGTGACCTGCTTGCCGCCCGTGAGATCAGCGAGGTCAATGCGCAGGCTGCGGTTGGCAAAGCCTAGCGCGAAACCCTTATGACTCAAACCTTCGGCCTTCAGACGTCCGTCCAGTCCGAGCGATTCAAGAATGCCGACCGTGCCCTGCTCCAGCACACCGGCACGAATGCGCCCGAGCACATAGGCGCCGGATTTGCGCTCGATAATCAGTGCATCGATCCCGGATTGCGCCAGCAATGCCCCGAGCACCAGCCCACAGGGCCCCGCGCCGATAATGGCCACCTGTGTGCGCATCGTGCCGCCTCCTGCTCATGATTATAAGCAGTAATCATTTATTTTGGGAAGCAGCGCGCGGTGAAGTTCGCTTGGCGGCTGCATCCCGCTGTAACAGACTTGCTGTAACAGACCGGCAACCAATTTTGCGTAGCACCTGACTGGGGCCGTTCATGTCGGCCAAAGGATTTCCGCATGTCAGATACCACGCATGGTCCCGCCGCTTTTGTCGAGCGCGGTGATGCCCCAGCCGCCGGATCGGGGCAGACGCTGGGTGTGCTGGCCAGTCTGCCGGGTGCGGTGACGCTGGCCTTCATCATCGGTGTGCTGTTTGATCGAGCCCAGATCATCGCAGTCTGGCGTCATGGCTTTTTTGCTGACACGGATGATGCGATGCGATTGGCGCAGACACGGGCCTGGCTGAATGGTCAGGGCTGGTTTGATTTGCGCGCGCATCTGCTGGGTCCGGCACCGGGCACGCTGATGCATTGGTCGCGCCTCGTCGATGTGCCGATTGGCCTGCTGCTGCGGCTGTTTGGTCTGGCCTTCAGCCCGGACACAGCCGAACGGTTGACGCGGATCACCTTGCCGCTGGCGCTTTACGCGTTGCTGCTGGTCATTTGCCTCGATATCGTGCGCCGCCTGCTCGGGCCGGCGGCGGTGCTGATTGCCGCGATTGGCCTGGCACTAAGCGGGGCGGCAGAACAATATTTCCAGGCAGGTCGACTGGACCATGATCATATCGCCATCGTGCTGATGGTGGCGACGCTGGCGCTGCAACTGCGGGCCTTTGATGCCGAGGCTCACCTGGCGGCCTGGGGCGCTGGCTTTCTGGCGGCCCTGCAACTGGCGGTCAGTCTGGAGACATTGCCTTTTGTGATGGTCAGCTTGGCGGCGTTGCCGCTGGCCTATCTGGTGTTGGGCGCGCCCATCGCGAGCAATTTGCGCCGGTTCAGTGTGGCGTTGATGCTGGGCCTTGCCCTGGGCTTTTTGGCTACCGTGCCGGTGAGCCGCTATTTCGTGGCGGCTTGCGATGATTATTCTGTGGCGCACCTTGTTCCAGGGTTGCTAGGTGCTGGCCTGTGCCTTGGCCTCGCCGGTTATGCGCCTGAGCCGCGCGCCTGGCTGCGCCGCGCGATGGCCGGGCTGGGGTGTGGCGCGGCGGTTATTGCCAGCGTCGGGCTTTTGTTTCCGCAATGCCTCGGCAGCCCCCTGGATGGGATGGATCCATTCTTGCGCCATATATGGCTGCCCTATGTCAGCGAGGCGCGGCCATTCCTTGTGCTTTTGCAAAAATCGCCGCATCAGGCAGCCATCTATATCCCGCCGGTGCTGCTTGGCTTTTCCGGCGCGGTTTGGGCCGCTGTGCGGTTCGAGGGTACTGATCGGTTACGCTGGGTGATCATCAGCCTGATGATTGCCACGGGCATTGCGATCACCTTCTGGGCGTCGCGCGGGATTGGCGAGGTGATGCCGCTGGCGATGCTGGGCTTTACCGCTTTGCTGACACCCCTGGCCGAGCGGTTGATCGCGTCGGGCAAAGCCATGGCCGGGGTGCTGGTTATCGCCTTGTGCCTGACAGGCTGCCCCATGATCTATGCCCTTGCGTGGCCCGCAACCCCCAAGCTCGCGAGCCTTCGACGAGCCGCCAGGGCGGCTGCCTGCGACAATGCCGAGGCTTTCACCGCCATTGCCGCCCTGCCGCGCGGCACGATCCTGACCCCCTTCGATATTGGCGCGATGTTTTTGGCTCGCACCAAAGACCGCATCATTGCCGCGCCGTTTCACCGCGACGCTTTCGGGATGAAAGCTTCGCTGGCCGCGTTCAGGGCCACGCCTGATGTTGCCAAAGTGATCGTGGCGACCACAGGCGCAAATTATCTGGCTTACTGCCCCGGTGCTACTGACATTCGCTTCTCTGGAAAAGGTGCACCGGCCAGCCTTGCAAGCCAGCTTGAAGCTGGCAATGTTCCGTCATGGCTCACACCGCTGCGCCTGGCGACGCCTTTCAGGGTGTTCAGGATCAACATTCCGTAACGCTTGCCGCCGCAGTTCCTGTCACCCCTGCACCAGCGGCGACGGCTTGATCTGCAAGGCCAATCCGGCGACCACCAGCACGACCCGCGCACATGTGGCGGCAAGATCCTGGTTCAAGCGGCCTTGCGCATCACGAAAGCGTCGCGCCAGGGCATTTTCGGGCACGATGCCCTGGCCAACTTCATTGCTGACAATCACGATCGGGCAGCGCGTGGCCTGAAGCGCTCTGGTGAGGGCATGCGTTGCGGTGGCGACGTCCTGCCCAGCGTGCATCACATTGGACAGCCAGAGCGTGGCGCAATCGATCAGGATGATTCGGCCCTTCTGCCCTTCCTCTGCCAGGGCACCCACAAGATCGAGCGGTTCTTCGCGCAACCGCCATTGTGGCCCGCGCTCCCGCTGGTGGCGGGCAATGCGCTGGCGCATTTCATCATCGCCCGGCTGGCCTGTGGCCAGAAACAGCGGCACAAAGCCGGATGATTCGACAATAGTTTGCGCATGGGCACTCTTGCCCGAACGTGCGCCGCCAAGCACCAGCAGTGGAAACCGTTCGAGGGGTATTGTCATTACAGCACCCGGCGCGTCATCCGCATGATCACGGGGAGGACGGGCTGGATTCGTCGAGCAGCAGGCGTTTCAGGAGATCGACTTCCTCGCCCAGTGCCTGATCCTGCGCCACGGTTCTTTCGATCTTGCGCACCGCGTGCAGCACCGTGGTGTGGTCGCGCCCGCCAAAACGGCGGCCAATTTCCGGCAAAGAGCGCAAGGTCAGCACCTTCGAGAGAAACATCGCCACCTGGCGCGGCTTCACGACCTGCGCTGTACGGCGCGACGACAGCAAATCGGCGCGCGAAATGTTGAAATGCACCGCCACCAGTTTCTGAATGTCTTCGATGCGGACGCGTTTGGGGTCGCGGGTGCGCACCAGATCGCGAATCGCCGCCTCGGCGGTTTCGACATTGAGTGGCGCGTTGTTGAAGGAGACGTGCGCGAGCAGGCGGTTGATGGCACCTTCAAGGTCGCGGCCATTGGTCTGGATGGTGTTGGCAATATAGCTGATGACCGAGGCGGGCACCTCAAATTGCGGGTTATGCACTTTGATCGTGTTGACGCGGCCTTGCAGGATGCGCACGCGCAGCGCCTCATCAAGCGCCCCCATTTCGACGCACAGACCACCACCCAGGCGTGAACGAACCCGTTCATCCACCGCCTCGATTTCGGAAGGTGGCCGGTCGGCGGCCACAACCACCTGCTTGCCTGCATCGAGCAAGGCATTGAGGATATGGCCGAACTCCTGCTGGATCACCTTGCCTTGCAAAAACTGCACGTCATCAATCAGCAGCATATCAATGGCGCGCAGCTTGTCCTTGAAGGCCATTGAGGATTGGGCTTTCAGTGCCACGACAAAACCGTGCATGAAACGCTCGGCGGTGAGATAGATCACACGATGTCCGGAGGCTTCTGCAAGGTGGGCAAGCGCTTGCAGCGCATGGGTTTTGCCGAGGCCGACATTGGCGTGAATATAGAGCGGATTATAGACCGGCGCGACACCTGCGGGTGCACGCGCCACCTGATGGGCTGCCGCATGGGCGAGCTGGTTGGAGCGGCCCACCAGGAAATTGGCGAAATTCAAACGTCGATCCAGGGGCGACCCCACCAATTGATCATCAGCATCGGCCCGCGCGGCAACCTGGCTCGACGCGCCTTGCATGAATGGCGGGGCGACGGGTTGAACGGGCACGGGGGCGCGGACTGGCACCTGCTCGCTGGTGTGAACGCTGGGCGCTGGCATCTTTGTGCCGCTGCGCAGCGTTATCTGCACGCTTGTTACATCCGGCCATTCCACCGAGATCGCCTTGAGCAATTTGTCGGCATAATGCGATTGCAGCCAGCTTTTCAGAAAGGCCGTCGGCACGCTGAGCTGCGCCTGCGTGGCTTGCACGGCCACCAGCTCGAGGCGCGCGAACCAGGAATT
>DAICZI010000126.1 GCA_027311205.1 Beijerinckiaceae bacterium
GCTGGATACGTTGCGGGCCAGCCTGAATTTGGAAAAAAATGATGGTTTGCGCGCGCGTTACATGAATTTGCGTGCCAAATTCGGCTTCCGGATCCTCAATTACACTGTCGAAAGCGATGCCCTGATTCCCCGCGCCTGCGTTGAATTTTCCGAGCAGCTCGACAGGAAAACTCTGGATTATTCCAGGTTCATCGCGGTCGATGGCATTGCCAACGCCGCTGTCAGCGCCTCCGGCAACCAGCTCTGCGTCGAGGGGCTGCACCATGGACGCTCCTATCACATGGTGGTGCGCGACCGCGTGCCTTCTGCCGTCTATGAGCATTCGCTTCAGGGGGCGACCTATGATCTTTATGTCAAGGATCGTTCAGCCCAGGTGCATGTCATTTCAAAGAATTACGTGCTTCCCAGCGTCGGCCAGGCCGGCATTCCGGTTACATCCGTCAATACTGCCAGGCTGCATATCGAAATTCTGCGGATTGATGACCGTGCGCTGCTGCACACCATCCATTCGCAGGCCTTTTTGCAGCAGCTCAACAGCTATCAGGCCCAAGCCATCATCAACCGCAAGGGTGTGCCGGTATGGAGCGGCTCGCTGGCCGTGGCCGAGCGCCTCAACCGCGATGTTGTGACCGATTTCCCGGTGGCGCAGACGGTGGGGGCCATGCAGCCTGGCGTTTACGTGATGCTGGCGACGCTGGGCAACACCAAGCCCGGCGTCACTGATCCTTCCGGCAATGACCCGGCCATGGCCACTCAATGGTTCGTGGTATCGGATTTGGGACTGACCACCTGGTCGTCACCCGACGGGCTGCAAGTCATGGTGCGCTCGCTCGCCACCGCCAAGCCGGTCGCGGTGGCGAAATTGCGGCTGATTGCCCGTAGTAATGAAGTTCTGGCAACGCTCACCACCGATGCCGACGGCCTCGCCCGCTTCGATCCCGGCCTGTCGCGCGGCAAGAATGGCCTTGCACCCGGCCTGCTCACGGCCTCCCTCGGCGCGGGCGATTATAATTTTCTCGATCTCACCGCAGCTCCCTTTGATCTGACCGACCGGGGCGATCAGGGCCTGCCGGTCAGTGCGGCGTTGCAAGCTCTGGTTTTCCCCGAACGCGGTGTTTATCGCGGCGGCGAAAGCGTCCATATTACCGCGCTGCTGCGTCATGCCGATGGCAAGGCCATGACTGCGGCCCCCCTCACTTTGGTGGTGACGCGCCCCGATGGCGTTGAAGCCAACCGGTTTGTAACAGCCGATCATGGCATGGGCGGCAGAGCCTTGACCCTGCCTTTGCTCGATGATGCTCAGGCGGGCACGTGGCACATCGCCGCCTATGCCGACCCCAAGGGCACGCCGATCGGCCATGCCAGTTTTCTGGTGGAAGATTATGTGCCGGATCGTCTGGCGCTGACGCTCAGGCCCGAGGCGGAAATCGCCCATCTCGGCGAGGCTGTCACCCTCGATTCCACCACGCTTTATCTTTATGGCGCGAAGGGTGCCGACCTGCCGCTGAGCGGCGAGGTAAGCCTCACCAGCGCCGATGACAGCGTGCTGCCGCCCCAGATGCGCGGCTACCAGTTCGGGCTGGCGGATTCCGCCTTTTCCAGCGTCGAAAACAACCTCGGCAACGGCCTCGTCACGGGCCCGGATGGCACCGCCAAAATCGTGGCGCAGATCCCGGCCTCATCAAGCCATCATCCATTGGCGGCAACCATCAGCGTCACGGTTTCGGAAGTTGGCGGGCGCGGCGTCACCCGGCAGGTGGTGCTGCCCATCCTGCCCGGCGGCAACATCATTGGCATCAAATCAAATGTTGCCGCCGGTCCTGGGGCCAATACCGATGCGCATTTCAAGATAGCATTATTCAGCCCGGCAGGCCTGCGCACCCGTGGCGGCCCGCTGCACTGGGCGCTCTATCACATCCACCACCAATACCAGTGGTTCAAGCGCGAGGGCGTATGGAATTTCCAATCCTATGATGTAACCAGCAAGTCCCATGAGGGCGATGTCACGCCCGATCCTGGCGCGGGCACCAGCCTCGACGTGCCGGTGACCTTCGGCAGCTACCGCCTGGAAATCACCGGCGATGGCGCGCATGAAACCTCCGTGACCTTCCATGCCGGCTATAGCCAGGATGACAATGCCGCCTCACCGGACCGCCTGCCGCTGACGCTGGACAAAAGCACTTATGACAGCGGCGATACCATTCATGCCGCCGTCGAGGCGGATGCGGCGGGCGAAGTTACGCTGGCCTTTTCATCGAATGTGCTGCGCATTCTCAAAACCGTGCCGGTCGTGAAGGGTGCCAACACCATCGATGTCAAAATCGGCGATGGCTGGGGCAGTGGCGGTTATTTGATGGCGCTGTCGCATCGCCCGCTCGATATCGCGCTGAAGCGCATGCCGGGACGCGCCATTGGCATCGCGTGGTTCGGCATCAATCAGGCCAGACACCGGCTGACCGTCAAGGCTGATCTGCCCAAGACCTTCACGCCGAACCAGACCTTGCAAATTCCGGTGAGCCTGACAGGGCTCAAGCCCGGCGATGAGGCCTACGTCAGCGTCGCGGCGGTTGATGTCGGCATTCTTGACCTGACCCGCTACAAGCTGCCCGATGCCTTCGCCATGCTTTATGGCCAGCGGCGGCTGGCCGCCCACATTCGTGATCTCTATGGCCATTTGATTGACGGCATGCAGGGCACCGTTGGCGCGGTGCGCTCGGGTGGCGATGCCTCGGGCGGCGTCGGCAATGCCCCCAAGCCGAGCGGCCCGCCCCTGTCGCTTTACGCCGGGCCGGTGAAAGTCGGCGCGGATGGCAAGGCCATAATCTCGTTCACCATTCCGGAATTCAATGGCACCGCCAGGGTGATGGTGACCGCCTGGAGCGCCGGGGCGGTGGGCAATCTTTCCAGCGATGTCATCATCCATGAGCCGGTGGTGGCACAAGTCAGCCTGCCGCGCTTCCTCGACATCAAGGACCAAAGCCGGATCCATGTCGCGCTCGACAATGTGGCAGGCGAAGCTGGCCCCTATCAGGTCAGCCTCACCACGAGCGGGCAGTTCAAAGTGCCCGCAACGCAGGCTGAACGCAGCGTGACGCTGGCCAAGGGCGGGCGCGCCGATTTCGATGTGCCGCTGCAGGCTCTGGCCCTGGGCGATGGCACCGTGACGCTGCAGGTGAAGGGGCCGAAATTCCTCACCACGCAAAATCTCAGCTTGTCAGTTCTGCCCGGCGCGCCAAAGCTCTACCATCGCGAGAGCCAGCAACTGGCACCGGGAGCCACAGTGCAGATCAACGATCAGCTCATCTCCGAATATCTGCCGTCCACCGGGTCTGCGGCGGTGGCGGTTTCGGCGCTGGGCGGGTTTGATGTCGCCGCGCTGCTTGATCAATTGCACAGCTATCCCTGGCGCTGCTCCGAGCAGACCGTCAGCCGTGCCATGCCCCTGCTTCTGGCCGACGCCTTGCCGGGCACGCTGGCCCGCGAACCTGACAGCGCCAAAATCATTGATCGTGGCATCGCGCGCGTCCTGTCTCGGCAAAACTCCAATGGCGGCTTCGGCCTTTGGGATGTCGAGGAAGATTCAAGCGTCTGGCTCTCGGCCTACGTGATGGATTTTCTGACCCGCGCCCAGCAGCATGGCCATCATGTGCCGAGCCTCGCCCTGCGCACCGGCCTGAATTTCCTGTCCAATGCCGTCAATAATGCCCAGTCGGTAACGGGCAAAGCCGCACCGGGCATCGCATACGCCCTCTACGTGCTGGCGCGCAGCGGCAAGCCGGTGATGGGTGTGCTGCGCTATGATGTAGCGGCCGAGATCAACGCCTTTTATACGCCCATGGCACGCGCGCAACTGGCGGCAGCGCTGGCGTCTTTGGGTGACAACAAGGATGCCGGACTTGTCTTCGACAAGGCGCTGGACCAACTGACGAACGATAGCCAATGGGCCTACAGCGAGGCAGATTTCGGCTCCCTGCTGCGTGACAGCGCCGGTTTGGTGGCGCTTGCGGGCGAGGCCAAGGCTGCTCCCGAGGTGATCAGCCATGCCGCCGCGGTGTTGCGCCAGGCGTCCTCTGATGTCGGCATGCCCAGCACGCAGGAAGCCAACTGGATGGTGCGTGCCGGAATCTCGCTGCAACACACCGATCAGGCCATGAAACTCGCGATCAATGGCAACGCACGTAACGGTGCCTTTAACGCCTCGCTGTCCGCCGCAGCGCTGGCCCAACATCCACTGAGCATCACGAATCTGTCGGATCACCCGGTTGATATCGTGGTGACAACGGCGGGACGGCCCGCTTTGCCGCAACCCGCGCAAACCAACGGCTATGCCATCACCCGCCGCTTGCTGACCCTTGACGGCAAGCCCCTGCCCGCGGGCCCGATAGCGCAGGACACGCGCTTCGTCGTGGTTCTCGACATGATCGAACCCAAATCCGGAATGGCGCAGATTCTGGTCAATGATCCCATCCCCGCCGGGCTGGAAATCGAAAATCCGGATCTCATGAGCGGCACCAGCGGCCCGATACTGCCCAAATTGGCGCGAACGCCGCAACCCTTGCATGAGCAATTCCGCGATAATCGCTATGTCGCCGCCTTTCAGCGCGATGCGGGCGACAGCGCCACCTATTCGGTGGAATATGAAGTGCGGGCGGTAACACCCGGCCGCTATGTCTGGCCCGCAGCCACGGTGGAGGACATGTACCGCCCGGCCCGCTTCGGCACCACGCCCGAGCAAATGCTCGCCGTGGTCGCGCGTCCATGAAACGGGGCACGCGCTTTGCGCTGGCGGCGGTCGCAGTGGTGGTGGCAGGCTTTGCGCCCCCGCTCGGCTGGCAAGGGCTCGAGGCCTATTTTGGTGCTCCTGACCTCAAGGCCGCAGCAAGGCTTTCCACCACCGTCACCGACCGGCATGGCGCGATGCTCACCGCCTTCACCATGCAGAATGGCCGCTGGCGGCTGCCGCTGCGCCGTGCCGAGGTTGATCCGCGCTTTTTGCCCTTGCTGGAAGCCTATGAGGATCGGCATTTCGCCGATCATGGCGGCGTTGACTGGACAGCTCTGGCGCGGGCCGGTGGCCAATGGCTGGCGCATGGCCATATCGTCTCGGGCGGCTCGACGCTGGCCATGCAGGTGGTGCGGCTCATGCACCCCGGCGCGCACCGCACGCTCAAGGCCAAGTTGCGGCAAATCGTGCAGGCCGAAATGCTGGAGCACCGGATCGGGCGTGCTGGCGTGCTGCGGCTTTATCTGCGGCTCGCCCCCTATGGCGGCAATATCGAGGGTCTGCGTGCTGCCGCCCTGAGCTGGTTTGGCCACGAACCCGCCATGATGAGCCTTGCCGAAATGGCCCTTCTGGTGGCCTTGCCGCAAGCTCCCGAAGCGCGCAGGCCCGATCTTTTTCCCAAAGCGGCGAGAGCCGCACGGGCGCGCGTGCTGGCCCGCGCTTTGGCGCAGGGTCTGATTTCGCCCCCCGAGGCCGCCCGCGCCAATGCCGCCGCTTTGCCCGCGCACCGCATCGCCCTGCCGCATCTGGCCGCCCATGCCGCGCTGGCGGCACGGCGAGCCGAACCGACCCGGCCCGTGCTGGCGCTGACCCTCGACAAAAGCTTGCAGCGCGGCTTTGAAAAACTCGCCCGCAACGCGGCAAAACGGCTGGGGCCACATATTTCGGTGGCGATGTTGATGATCGACAATGCCACCGGCGACGTTCTCGCCCATGTCGGCTCGCCGAGCCTGCTCGGCGCCCGCGATGATGGCGCCATCGACATGACGCGGGCCTGGCGCTCACCAGGCTCCTCCCTCAAGCCGTTCTATTACGCCATGGCCTTCGAGCGCGGGCTGGCCCGGCCAGATACGATGCTGAATGACCGCCCGACGCATTACGGCATCTATGCGCCGCTGGATTTCGACCGGCATTTCGCGGGCGAGGTCTCGGTGCGCCAGGCTTTGTCGCATTCGCTCAACCTGCCCTCCATCGCTTTATTGTCCGCCGTCGGG
>DAICZI010000127.1 GCA_027311205.1 Beijerinckiaceae bacterium
GATAATATGGCGCAGATCATTGAGCCGCCCCGGAGTTGCGGGCTTGCCAGCCTGCAGCCATGCTTCGCGCGCCTGCCCGCCCTTCCAGGCGCGGGTGGTGAAGCCCAAAATCTCGACCTTGACCCCGCAACGCTCCAGCGTGCGCGCCAGAATATCAGCGCACGTCGCCGCGACCGTGATGGGACGCCCGCGCATCGAGCCGGAATTGTCGATCAGCAGCGTCACCACGGTGTCGCGGAAATTCATGTCCTTCTCGCGCTTGAACGATAACGGCTGATGCGGATCGGTCACCACCCGCGATAATTTGGCCGGATCGAGCATGCCTTCTTCAAGGTCAAATTCCCATGAGCGGTTTTGCTGCGCCATCAGCCGGCGTTGCAGCCGGTTGGCAAGCCGTGCGACCACAGCCGAGAGGTTTTGCAATTGCTTGTCGAGATAGGTCCGCAGGCGATCAAGCTCTTCGGGCTCGCACAGTTCCTCGGCGGACAAAGTCTCGTCGAACCTGGTCGTCCAGGCCTTGTAATTATTGAGCCGCTGGTTCGAGAGCGGGCCTGTGGGCGGCGCGTTTTCCGCGGCCTCTTCAGACTCGCCAGCATCACCCTCTTCAGCAAATTCACCTGAAGGCGCGTCTTCGGCCTCCAAAGTGCCGTCGCCCTCTTCGTCTTCATCACCATCATCTGCGCGCTGCATGTCGGTGGCATCGCTTGAAGCATCGTCCTGCGCCTCAGCCTCGCCATCCTGGCGCTGATCATTGTCGCCGTCCTCATTGTCCTCGTCATTGTCATCGGCATCGAAGGGTTGGTCTTCCCCCATGTCGAGCGCTTCGAGCAATTTGTGCACGGTGCGCCCAAAAGCCCGCTGATTGCCGATGTCACGGGCCAGGGCATCGAGATCAGCCCCTGCCCGCTCCTCGATATAATCACGCCAGAGATCGACAATGGTTCCGCCAACGGCAGGCGGTGCCTCGCCGGTGAGGCGCTCGCGCACCATCAGCGCCAGCGCGTTTTCCAGCGGCGCATCGGCGCGCTCGGCTATCTCGCTATAGGGGCCGCGATGATAATGATCCTCCCACATTGCCCCGAGATTGGCCTTGACGCCTTCCATGCGGCGCGCGCCGATCGCCTCGCAACGCGCCTGCTCAACAGCCTCGAAAACTGCGCGGCCTGCCTGCCCCTGGGGCGCGATCTTGCGGTGCACGGCTTCGTCATGCAGAGCGAGTTTCAGCGCGAAAGCATCGGCTTGCCCACGCAAGATTGCTGCCTCATGCGGGCCAAGACGGCGCGGCGGCTCCGGCAGGCGCGCCCGCAAAATGCCTTCAGCCGTGCTCAACCCCGGCTTTTCCGACGCAAAGCTCACTTCAAGCGTCGGTGCCCGCGCCATCGCCCGCAAGCACCCTGCCACCGCTCGCTTGAACGGCTCCTGCGGCGCATCAGACTTGGTAGGCGGCTTGCGATTGGACAGGGACATGGAGGGCTTCATCGATCAATGAATGGGTGCGCCCTTTGTGCCACGAGGCGGGATTTGCCACAATGGCCTTATGCCGAAGGGCAGGAACAGGGCGCAGCGGCCCCCGCCCCTGTCAGATGATGTCCGCCCGCCAAATATCAAGGCGCGGCTTGATCTTGCCATTCCAGCGTGATGACGCGGCCCTGTTCCAGCGTCAGGGCAAGGCGGCCGTGCTTGAGTTCCAGCGCCTTGTTGCCGAAAATCTCGCGCCGCCATCCTTGCAAGGCGAGGCAATCCGCCGCGTCGGACATGGCAATGTCTTCGAGATCATCCGTCGTGGCAATCACCCGGGGGGCGACGCCCTCAGCCTCGCTCACCTGGCGCAACAGCACTTTCAGCAACTCGACCGTCGCACCACCATTGCCATTGCGCTGGCCGCGCTCAACGACCGGCAGGGTTTTGGGGTCGCGCTGAAGGCCGGCTGCAACAGCGGCCAGAATATCCGCCCCAATCTTGGCGCGCTCCATGCCGCGCGGGAACGAGCGCAATTGCGCCAATGCTGCCGCGTCCTTGGGTGCAGCCAGCGCGATTTCGATCAACAGATCGTCCTTGAGCACGCGACCGCGCGGAATATCGCGCTCCTGCGCTTCGGTCTCGCGCCATTGCGCCAATTCCATCAGCACCGCCAGATCGCGCGGTTTACGGGCGCGGCTGCGAAAGCGCTCCCAGGCACGCTCGGGGGCCTGAATATAGGTCGCCGGGTCTTTCAACAACGCCAGGTCTTCATCAAGCCAGGCCAGCCGCCCTTCGCGTTGGAGCATGGCATGGAGATGCTCATAGACCTTCTGGAGATGCGTCACATCGGCAATGGCATAGGCAAGCTGGGCGGCACTGAGCGGCCTTTGCGCCCAATCAGTGAAGCGGGATGACTTGTCGATGCTGACGCCGCAGCACTGGCGCACCAGATCGCCATAAGACACCTGATCGCCATAGCCGCAGACCATGGCCGCAATTTGCGTGTCAAACAGCGGCGTTGGCACCGAACCGGATAATTTCCAGATGATTTCGAGATCCTGGCGCGCCGCGTGAAAAACCTTGATGATGCGGGTGTCACCCATCAGGTCCAGAAAGGGTGCCAGATCCAGCCCCGGTGCCAAGGCGTCAATGGCGAAGGCTTCATCGCCACCCGCAATCTGGATCAGGCAGAGCTTGGGCCAGAATGTTGTTTCGCGGTGGAACTCGGTATCGACCGTGATAAAGGCGCACGACTTCAGGCTGGCGCAGGCCTCGCCCAGCGCTGCGCTGGTGCCGATAAGCCTCATGCCGATTTCCGGCGCGACATCCGGGAGCGGCCGTGCTCCCGCCCCTGCGAGAGGCGCGCACTCAGGCCGTGCAACTCGGCACACAACGCATCAACGTCCTCATGCTTCATCCCGGTCTGCCCGCGCACAGTGCTGCAGGCGATCTCGCCATGACCGCGCAGGGCGCGGCCTTTTTCTGACAGCATGACCTCAACGACGCGCTCATCGGCTTTCTGGCGTGTTTTGTCGATCAGGCCCGCCTTCTCAAGCCGCTTCAGCACAGGACTGAGGGTGCCCGAATCGAGATGGAGCGTCGTGCCCAGGGCGCTGACGGTTTGGCGATCGTTTTCCCACAGTGCCAGCAGCACCAAAAACTGGGGATAGGTCAGATCCAGCTCATCCAGCATGGGGCGGTAAGCACGCGTGATGGCGTGCGTGGCGGCATAGAGCGCGAAGCACAATTGGTTATCGAGCCGCATGAAATCCGGAAGTGCAGCTACGGTCTCATGCTTCTGGCTCATGGCAACCTCTAAAAATCCTGCCGTCCGCGATTTTGCGGTATTCAGCACGGGGTCGGCCATGCCACGATGCCTGGCATCATCGCGCAACCGGCATTTCAATTCAGATTCCCGGCGGCGCATCAAACGTGACGCCGGGCTTGACGGCGTGCGTGCGGAAATGTGACCGCCTTGTCAAGTGCAGGGGCCATTTGGCCTCAGCGTCGGAGCCTTCATTATGGTGCCAGCCTTCCTTGATGTGACGACCTCGGCACTCGGCCAGCGCTGGATCGGGCGGCTGGATGCGGCGGCCGAAAATGCCGCACGTGCCATGGTGCAGACGTTAGGACTTGGCGACGCACTGGCGCGGGTGCTGGCCGGGCGCGGCGTCAAACCTGACGAGGCGGAAACCTATCTCCATCCAAAACTGCGCGACTTGATGCCAGACCCCCTGAAGTTGCAGGATATGCAAGCTGCGGTGGCAAGATTGGCGGATGCCATCGAGCTTCATGAATGTGTGGCGATATTTGGCGACTATGATGTCGATGGCGCGTGTTCGGCAGCCTTGCTCGCCGAATATCTGCAAGCCATGGGTTGCCCTTGGCTGCTGCATATTCCGGACCGCATCTTCGAGGGCTACGGCCCCAATGCTGAAGCCATTGAAAAACTGCGGCGAGATGGCGCACAACTCCTCGTCACCGTGGACTGCGGCACAATGTCGCATGAGGTACTGGCGGGCAGCGCAGCGGTCGGCCTGTCAGCGATCGTGCTGGATCATCATCAGGCACCCGAGACCCTGCCGCAGGCGATTGTCGTCAATCCCAACCGGCAGGATGACGTCTCAAACCTCGGCTATCTTTGTGCCGCTGGCGTCGTGCATCTGACATTGGTAGCCTTGCAGCGCGAACTTGGCCAGCGCGGCTGGTTTGAAAACGCTCGCCCGCAGCCAGATCTGATCGCCGCGCTGGACTTGGTGGCACTGGCGACGGTCGCCGACGTGGCGGCGCTGGTTGGCCTCAACCGCGCCTATGTGCGACGCGGGTTGGAAGTGATGGCGCAGCGACGGCGCGTTGGCCTCAGCGCTCTGCTTGATGTGGCCCGCCTGCATGGGCGGGTGCGGGCCAGCCATCTGGGGTTCGGGCTGGGGCCGCGGATCAATGCGGGCGGGCGCATCGGCGATGCCGGTCTTGGCGCACGGCTTTTGCTGGAGCAGGACCCGATCGAGGCCGAACGCATCGCCGCCGAACTTGACCGCTTGAACGACGAGCGGCGCAAGATTGAAGCTGCCACGGTTGACGAGGCACAAGCTGAGGCAGAGGCGGCACAGGGTGGCGCAGACCTGCCTGCGGTGATCGTCACTGCGGCAGACACCTGGCACCCTGGCGTTGTCGGCCTCGTTGCCTCCCGGCTGCGCGAAACCTTTCAGCGCCCGGCCTTCGCCATTGCCTTTCAGGGTGCCACCGGCACCGGATCAGGCCGCTCGATTCCCGGCGTTGATCTTGGCCGCACCGTACGCGATGGCGTCGAGGCTGGCCTTTTGGTCAAAGGCGGTGGCCATGCCATGGCGGCAGGCCTGACCATCAAACGTGACCAGATGGGCGCGTTTCGCGCCTGGCTGGAGCGGCGGCTCGCCGGCAAAATGGGCCAGTTGCGCGAGGCGGCAGCTTTCGCGATTGATGCCGCGCTGTCGGCAGGCGCGTTGACGCCCGCCTTGGCGCAGGGGCTGGAAGCGGCAGGCCCGTTTGGCGCAGGCAATCCTGAACCGGTCTTTGTCCTCGCCGATCATTATGTGATCGACGCGCTGGTGCTGAAGGAGCAGCACATCAAACTGCGCCTGCGCGGGCCGGACCGCAGCGTCATCGACGCCATAGCGTTTCGCGCCTATGGCAAGCCGCTGGGGGCGGCGCTGGTTGCGGCGCGCGGCATGAGGCTGCATGTCGCGGGCACGCTGATGCACGAAACCTGGCAGGGCCGCGAGCGGGTGCAACTGCGTATCGTCGACTGTGCCAGCGCTGAAACCTGAGCCGCCGCATATTTGCCAACTGGACATATCGGTGCAAGGCTTGCATAAGCACCCTCACTTAGACGCAAAGGATAGCGTGCAATGAAATGGCTGTTGCAGATGTTAACCTGGTGGAACGGGCAGACGCTCAACACCCGCTTTCATACGTGGCGGCATGGCGAACTTGTCGGCCATGATGAGTTTGACAACAGCTATTATCGCACGCGCGGCGGGGCGCTTGATCCGGCACTGGGTTTCGAGCGTCGCTGGGTGATTTATGCCGGCACCTCGGAAGGCTCGATGACGCCAACCGGCTGGTATGGCTGGCTGCACCACACCACCGATACGCCGCCCACGAAAGAAGATTACCAACGCCATGCCTGGGAAGCGCCCTATGTGCCCAACATGACCGGCACCCCCCAGGCCTACCGCCCGGCTGGTTCGATTCTGGCTTCCGGCAAACGCCCGCACAGTTCAGGCGATTATGATGCCTGGACACCGGGTTCCTGAACTGGCAAGCACGGGGGCATTGTGATAGGCTTCAAAGGCTGATGCAGGGATTTTCAAGTTTGCGCTTTGCCAAACCACTAGCTGGCGTGATGGCGACCGTGGCGCTGGCCATCGGCACGGGCTCGGCGTTTGCCGACCGGATCGAGAACCCGACGGCGACCTTTTCCGGGCTCGACAAGGTGACTGGCCGTATCATTCATTTCAAGGCGGCGATTGGCGAGACCGTGCAGTTTGGAACG
>DAICZI010000128.1 GCA_027311205.1 Beijerinckiaceae bacterium
GGGCTGTGCCGAGCAGCGGGAAGCCGAGATATTGCTTCAGGCGCACCATCCAGAGGCCAGGCTTGGGCAGGCGCGCCGCGAGGCCGGGAAAGGCGGCAACCAGCAGGAAGGGCAGGGCCATGCCGAGGCCCAGCGCCGCAAATACCGCCAGAATTTCCAGCGTGCCGCTCGCCAAAGCGTAACCAATGGCCGAGCCCAGAAACGGCGCGGAGCAGGGCGTCGCCAGCAGGGTCGCAAAGGCACCCGAGACGAAATGCGCCGCCAGCGAAGTATGGCCCGCCTGCCCGAGCTTCTGCTGCAAGGTTCCTGGCAGGGTGAAGTCGATCAGCCCGAACAATGAGGCCGCAAACAGCGCCAGCAACGGCACCATCAACGCCAGAAACCAGAATTGCTGGAATTGCAGTCCCCAGCCAATCGAGTGGCCACCGGCTTTAAGGGCCAGCAAAATGCCGGCAATCAGCAGAAATGAGCTGAGGATTCCGGCTGCCGAGGCCAAAAACCCGGCGCGCACATGGGCGCGTTCGGCGCCGCCCTGCTGCATGACCAGCAGGAGCTTCAGCGACAGCACCGGCAGCACGCAGGGCATGACATTCAAAATCAACCCGCCTGCCAGCGCCAGCCCGATCAGCGGGATCAGCGCCAGCAGCCTTGCCGCAACGCTCGGCCAGGGCGCAGCTTCAAGCCGGGGCCTGGCCTCCACAAAGCGATCCCCGTCTTTCAGCGTCAGGCTAATCGGGGTTGCGGTTGAGAGGCCTTCACCTGGCGGTTGATGCAGGATCGGCAAGGTGATGCGGGCATGGCGCGCCGCATCACTCAGCGCCACCTGCGGCGCGCCAAAGGCCAGCGTCGCGCTTTCCGGGAAAATATCGGGTGCATGGAACGGTTGCGGCGCGGTAGCATCCACCACCAGCGCGGCGCTCGGCCCTTGCCCCAACAACCGCGCGCGGGTGATTTTGAGCCCCGCTGCCTGTGTGCCATTGGGCACAAGATTGGCAAAGCGGTTGAGCAACTGCGCCTCGCTGCCCGGCATGGCGGGCCCCGCCGGAACGCTCAATGTCAGTTGCAAGGTGTGAGGCACACAAATCTGCGCGCAAACCAGAAGCTCGGCCTTGGCGCTAAGATTGGCGGCGGCTCCTGGCGTCGCTGGCTGCCAGTTGAAGGGCAGCACGACATGGTTTTCATAACCAAAGGTCTCCAGCCCGAGCAGGCTGAAGCGCTGCGGCACCGGCCACGCAAACGCCGCCTTGACACTGGTGGTGCCACTGGAAATATGCAGCGCTGGCGGCAGGCCCGCTTCGCCTGGGGCGCGCCAGTAGGTTTTCCAGCCCGGCTTCATCACGATGTCGAGCCCCAGCGGCAGCGAACTGAGCGCGCCAGTGCCATCGACCGCAGAGATCAGCCGCGCCTTCACCGCGCCATCCTGCGCCCAAGGGCCGGTGCCCGCCAAAGCCGGTGAAGCCAGGCCGCCAAGGGCAAGAAGGATCAAGAGAAAACGGCGCATGGTTCCCATCGGGTCGTGGCGGAAAACCTGACGTGCCGCCAAGGCTTGCCACAGTCAACTGAACATTTCGTGATTTGCTGCGCAACTTGTCGCATCATGGGCGACAAGGGTGCTTTGATTCCGCTAAGAAAGCATCACATTAAGCTGAACGCCCCCTGTGAAACTAGATTGATGATTGATAGCCAAACACCTCCGGAAGCCGAACCCGCGCCCGACACCACCGCTGCCCCGGCTTCGCTGCTGCGCGGCGTCGAGGTGATCCGTGCGCATTGGGAACACGCGCCGGAAGGCCCCGGCGTTTACCGGATGCTCGATGGCGAGGGCGCGGTGCTTTATGTCGGCAAGGCCAAATCGGTCAGAAAGCGCATCGCTTCGTATACGCGTCTCACCGGCCATGTTGGCCGCATCGCGCGGATGATCGCCCTCACGGCGCAGATGGTGTTTGTCTCGACCCGCACCTAGACGGACGCGCTGTTGCTGGAAAGCAATCTGATCAAGCAGCTTAAGCCGCGCTTCAACGTGCTGCTGCGCGACGACAAGAGCTTTCCCTATATTCTGCTGGCCAGCAGCGCGCGGGCGGCGATGCTGACCAAGCATCGCGGTGCGCGCTCGATCCCCGGTGATTATTATGGCCCCTTCGCCTCAATATGGGCGGTGAACCGCACGCTGAATGCCCTGCAACGCGCCTTCCTGCTGCGCTCCTGCACGGACAGTTATTATGACAATCGCACAAGGCCCTGCCTGCTGCATCAGATCAAGCGCTGTTCGGCCCCCTGCACAGGCGAGATTGCGCCCGACGACTATGCGGAGCTGGTGCGCGAGGCCAAGGCCTTCCTCACCGGCAAAAGCCAGGCGGTGCGCACCCGCCTTGCTGCCGATATGGCTGAGGCCGCCGGGGAGCTGGAATTCGAGCGCGCTGCTCGGCTGCGCGACCGCATCGCCGCGCTTTCGGCCATTCAGGGCGCGCAGGGCATCAACCCGAAAACGGTCGAGGAAGCCGATGTTTTTGCCATCACCAGCGAGGCGGGGCAATTTTGCGTCGAGGTGTTCTTTTTCCGCACCTTTCAGAACTGGGGCAATTGCGCTTATTTTCCGCGTGCCGACAAAAGCCTTGGTCTCGAGGAAGTCTTGGCGGCTTTTGTCACGCAGTTTTATGCCGAGCGCCCGGCCCCTGCGCTGGTTTTGCTCTCGCACGCCCTTGAAGAGCAAAGCCTCATCGCCGAGGCCTTGACCCATTGGAGCGGCCACAGGGTTGAGGTTGCAGCTCCGCAACGCGGCGAAAAGCATGAGCTGGTCGGCCATGCCGCCCAGAACGCCCGCGAGGCTCTGGCGCGCCGCTTGTCCGATGCCGCCAGCCAGACGCAGCTTCTTGAGGCTTTGGGCGCTGCTTTTGGTATGGAAAGCCCGCCGCGCCGTGTCGAGATTTATGACAATTCCCACATCATGGGCACCAACGCCGTCGGCGCGATGGTGGTAGCGGGCGCGGCGGGGTTCATGAAAGCCCATTACCGCACCTTCAATATCGACCAGACCGACATGACGCCGGGGGATGATTACGCGATGATGCGCCAGGTGCTGACCCGGCGCTTTGCGCGTTTGAAGCGCGAGGCCCCGCCGGCCGAGGCTCCGCATGTGCTGACGGACGAAACCCAGGCCGATGGCGGGGAATTTCCGGCCTGGCCCGATCTCATCCTCATTGACGGCGGCCAGGGCCAGTTTGATGCGGCTGAAGCCGTGCTGAAATCTCTCGAAATCGACAATGTGTTCGCGGTCGGCATCGCCAAGGGCCTGGATCGCGATGCCGGGCGCGAAAGCTTTTTTCAGGCAGGGCGCGCGCCTTTCCGCCTGCCGCCGCGCGATCCGGCTTTGTATTTCGTGCAGCGCCTGCGCGATGAGGCGCATCGCTTTGCAATTGGCACGCATCGCGCCCGCCGCAAGAAGGAGTTCGTCAAAAGCCCGCTTGACGAGATTGATGGCATTGGCCCGGCCCGCAAACGCGCTTTGCTCAGCGCTTTTGGCACCGCCAAGGCGATTGCCAGAGCCGATGTGGCCGATCTGGAAAAAGTGCCGGGGATCAATGCGGCGACCGCGCGCCTCGTGCATGATCATTTCCGCAACGCTGGCTAGGCGCGCTGGCGCTCACGCGTGATTTTGCTGCTTGCGCGCCGAGCGTAACAGATCTGCCATGTCGGCATAGTGCAATTCGCCCGGAATGGTGATCGGCCCCAGAAACATCACCGGCAGACGCGTGATGCCAAGCGCCTTGCCGCGCGCCAGATTGGTGGCAATTCGCGCAGAAATCGCCGGGCCGGCCATGATAGACTGCAACTTGTGCCAATCCAGCCCGACAGCCTCAACCGCCGATTTTATCTTGACCGTCGATAAAAGCCCGGCCTTTTCGACAAGCTGGCCATGCAGGTCGCCATAGTGCCCTAGGCTTTGGGCAGCGAGCAAGGCGCGGGCACCAAGCTCGCTCAAAGGGCCAAAGACCGGATAATCCACCGGCACATAACGCAGGCCGTGATCGGCCGCCATCATGCGCATGATGCGCGGCTCCATGGCGCGGCAGGCGGGGCATTGCAGATCAAAGAAATCAACCAGCGTCACATCGCCCCGCGGGTTCCCCAGAACCGGGTCGCTGGCGAGCGCTATGGCGCTGGCATTCCTGCCATGGTTGCTGGGTGTTGCCTGCGCCCCGCCATGAAGCAAAGCGGCACCGGCGAGGCCAGTCAGAAACACCCGCCGCGTTGCGCCGCCACCGCCCGTCGCCAACGCCGCTCCGCGAATTGCTGGCAGATCGGCTTCGGGGGCGTCGTCCATCCTGGCCCCAAAAGCCAGGCATGACGAACTGGAAAGAAGCAGCGGTGATGTCATGACCCAACCCCTGGACGGCCTTGTTTTCCCAGTATATTAGCATAGCTGGATACACGACGCGATTCAAGACGCTGCCCGCGCCATCACGGCATCGGTGCGCGGCCACTCTCAGCTATGGTTCAGCAGGAATTGCTGCACGAACAAAATCACCAGCAAAGCCACCAGAGGCGAGAGGTCAATGCCGCCAAGGCTGGGCAGGACACGCCGGATCGGGGCGAGCACCGGTTCGGTCGCACGGTTCATGCCGAGCCATATCTGGCGCACGATATTATTGTTGATGTTCATGATGTTGAAAGCGATCAGCCATGACATGGCTGCCACCAGAATGATCAACACCTCGAAGATTTTCAGGATCGCGAGGATGATAACAATCAGCGTGGGCACAGCAAAGTCTCCGGACAAACCTAGGCTTTAGCTGGCAGATCGGTGCGCTGCAAGCGTTGCCGGATGGCTTGTTGTGCTTGACAGTGCGGCTGCAAAAAGCCAGTGCTGGCCTGCCGCGCTGAAGTTCGCGGTTTGGCCCAGGGAACGCACACCTTCGCTCATGCGCAGTTACCTCGATTTTGAAAAGCCGGTCGCCGACCTTGAAGCCAAGGTCGAAGAATTGCGCGCCATGGGAGAAGATGGCAAAGCCATCGGCATCGCCGACGAACTGTCGCGCATGGAGGCCAAAGCCCATAAGGCGCTGGTCGATCTTTACGCTGACCTCACCCCCTGGCAGAAAACCAAAGTCGCCCGCCATCCGCAGCGTCCCCATTGCGTTGATTATATCGCCGCGTTGATGACCGACTTCACTGCGCTGGCCGGTGATCGCCAGTTTGGCGAAGATGAGGCGATTATCGGCGGGCTGGCGCGCTTTCGCGGCGAGGCGGTCTGTGTCATTGGCCAGGAGCGCGGTGCCGATACCCAAAGCCGCATCAAGCATAATTTTGGCATGGCGCGTCCGGAAGGTTACCGCAAGGCGGTGCGCCTGATGGAACTGGCCGACCGTTTCGGACTGCCGATGATTTCCCTGGTTGATACCGCCGGAGCTTTTCCGGGGATTGATGCCGAAGAGCGCGGCCAGGCCGAAGCCATCGCCCGCTCCACCGACGCAGCGCTGGCGCTGGGTGTGCCGAGCGTGGCATTGGTGATCGGCGAGGGAGGCTCAGGCGGTGCGGTGGCGATTGGCTGCTGCAACCGCGTCTTGATGCTGGAACATTCAATCTATTCGGTGATTTCGCCTGAAGGTGCGGCCTCTATCCTCTGGCGCGACGCCACCAAGGCGTCCGATGCTGCCAACGGCATGAAAATCACCGCCCAGGATCTGCTGAAATTTGGCATTATCGACGCCATCGTGCGCGAGCCTGAAGGCGGCGCGCATCGCAATCCCGAAGCCGCCATTGCCGCCTGCGGCGACGCCATTGCCGAAGGCCTGGCCTCGCTGGGCAATATGGGGCCGGAAGAACTCCGCAACGCTCGCGCCGAGAAGTTTCTGGCGATTGGTCGCAAGATATAACCGAAAATTTAGTAGAGATAGAGCGCAACCCCTCAGCTATCCCCTCATTTTGAAAACCGCGCCATTTGGACGCATTTGTGCCTAATTAAGGACTACCGGAGGGACATTGAGGACGACAT
>DAICZI010000129.1 GCA_027311205.1 Beijerinckiaceae bacterium
GGCCGCAACGATAGCCATCACGTCCTTGCCTTTGGGCGTCAGGCTGATGCGCACCGAGCGGCGGTCAACGCGCGAACGGGCATGGTGCAGATAACCCATTTCGACCAGTTTCTTGACGTTGTAGGAAACATTGGAGCCAAGATAATAGCCCCTGGTGCGCAATTCACCGGCGGTCAATTCGCTGTCGCCAATGTTATAGAGCAGCAAGGCCTGCACTGAATTGATATCCGTGCGGTTGCGGCGATCAAATTCATCCTTGATCACATCAAGCAGGCGGCGATGCAGACGCTCCACCAGGGTCAGTGATTCATGATAGATCGGGCGCAAATCATTGAAGCGTTCGCTACGGGCGATTGCAACTTCACTTTTAGCAGCGTTGTTCATACTACACCTTGCTTGTTATTGGCCTGAAGCTTCGTTGGGTTGAGCGTTCATGCCTTCCGTCTGATGAGATGAACTTACACGGCACCCCTGAATCCGGGCTTAAATAACAGAATGAATCGATGATTTACAATTTTGAGTGAATCAAAAATGAAATAAATCATAGGTTTACAATGAATTTGGCTTAACCATCCTGGCCACGCTCAGCGGGTGACGCGTTCACGGGCCGCCTGATAGGTAAGCCCGATATAGCCCATCAGCAGCAGCACATCGGCGAGCGGCAGGCCGAAACTGTTGAACGGCAGGGCGGCATGTTCAAAGCCTGTGAGGATTTGCGCCGTGCAAAGCCCCACCCACAATACGCCACCCCAGGCGGCTGGCAGCCAGAGACCCGTCGCCGCAATCAGATCAAGCACGGCAAAGGCCACCAATCCGGAGGCGTCGGCAAAGCCGAGACTGGTCAGGGGCGACGGCTGGTGCATCAGCAGGGCACGCCACAACATCAGGCCCTGAACCATCCACAGCAGGGCCATCACGCGCAGGAAGACCACGAGACGACCATTCCAGCGCCCCAGTTTGGGCGTCGGTGCCTTTTGCTGCGCGGCGCTGATCGGCGGCAGCGGCCTCGAAATTGGATGATCGCTCATGTCAGCCCCTGGTGGTTCATCGAGGCGCGCCCTGCACGGAGCCTGCCTGAAATGGCGCCGCAAACCATGAAGCGATTTTGGCTTGGTCAACGCCTTCGATTGTGGCCGGCGACCAATGCGGTGATTTGTCCTTGTCGATGGTCAGGGCGCGCGTCCCCTCATAGAAATCGTGATCGCGGCAGAGATGCGAGACGATGCCAAGCTCCATGGCCAGCGCCTGCGCCAGCGTGAGGCCGCGCCCGACGCGCATCTGCCTGAAGGCGACGGTGAGACTGGTGGGCGAATGTCGGCGCAGCGCCGCCAGATCAGCCGCCGCCGTGGCGTCGCCAGGTGCCAGGGCGGCAAGCCGGGCAAAAATCTCTTCGAGGCTTGCGCCCTGGTAGGCCGCATCGAGCGCCGGGGATAGGCGGGCCGTCCCCTTGGCCATCGCGCCAGGCAGGGCGTGCGCCGGATTCGCGCCCTCGGCGAGAGCTTGCAAAAGCTCCGGCAAGGCAGCGCTGTTCAGGCGATGCGTCGCCAGACCAAGGCCCAGCGCTTCATCAGCACCAACGCGGGCGCCGGTAAGAGCCAGCCGCATCCCCGCCTCGCCAGGAAGCCTCGGCAGAAAATAGCTGGCACCAATATCAGGAAAAAACCCGATGCCGACTTCAGGCATGGCAAATTGAAAAGCATCGCCCGCAACAACATGCGAGCCATGCAGCGCCACCCCGACGCCGCCGCCCATAACGAGGCCATCAACCAGCGCCACATAGGGCTTCTCGAGACGGCTGATGCGCAGGTTGAGTGCGTATTCATCGCGCCAGAACGCCATTTGCGCTTCGTGCTGCCCAGCCCGGCCGAGATCATAAAGATGACGGATGTCGCCCCCGGCACTGAAGGCGCGACCAGGAACGGCCGAAATCGCAATGGCCTTGACGGCAGGGTCGCCTTCCCATTCATCCAGGGTGGCATTGATGGCACCCACCATCTGATGGCTGATGGCATTGAGGGCATGCGGGCGGTTCAACACGATAGAACCGAGCGCGCCACGCCGCGCGCAGATCACATCCTCTGTCTTGTTCTCCGCTATCGTCAAAATTACCTCAATGCGCTGTCACCTTATGTTGAATGCCGCTTTCGCATGCCAAGGTCAATCATGTCAGATCGGGTTTGACATGCACCGCCTTGTTACGGGCCAAAACCTGCTCTAAATGGCGAAGCTGTCGATAATGAAGGTCCGCCCGTGCGCCGAAGCTTTTATGTGGTTGTGATCGTGTTGCTCGTCGCGGCGCTGCTGGTGAGCTTTCCATCGCGTGTTGCGAGGTTTTCACCGCAACTTGGCGCTTTGGCGGCGCATTTGCGTGCCGCTTTGCCCCTATCCTTGGCCGAAAAATTGCCATCCGCCCCAACGCCGCCTGCGGTGACGACGGCGAAGGCCAAGACCTCGCATGGCGGTCCGCCCGTTACCGTGCTGGTGACGCAAGTGGTCAAAGGCCCATTGGCGCGGGTTGCGACCACCATTGGCTCGGTTCAGCCCATCGCGTCGGTGGCGCTGCGCACGCGGCTGGACGCCCAGGTCGATCAAGTGCTGGTGAAGGACGGTGCCGAGGTCAAAAAAGGTGCGCTGGTGTTCAAGCTTGATTCGCGTCAGCTTGAAGCGCAGATCGCCCAGGCGCAGGCAACCCTGGCGCGCGACGACGCCCAGATCGCGCAAGCCAAAATCGATCTCCAGCGGGCGACTGATCTTCTGGCGCGCAAGGCAGGCGCCAAAGCGACGGTCGATACCGCCAGCACCAACCTCGCCAGCCTCGTGGCGACCAAAGCCGCCGACCGGGCTGCGCTCGCCAATCTCGAGGTTCAGAAAACCTGGACGAACATCACCTCGCCGATCACCGGGCGCATCGGCGTGGTTGGCGTCAAGGCTGGCAACATCATCCGGGCCGGAGACAGCGGCCCCACCGGCACGCTCGCCACCATCAACCAGATGTCACCAATCTATGTGTCCTTCTCGCTGCCGCAAGAATTGCTCGGTTCGCTGCGGATCGCTGAACATAATGACCAGAGCTTTGTCGAGGCCGTGCCGCAGGGCTCAAAACACGGCGAGCGTGGCAAAATTGCCGAGATCGACAACGCCATTGACAGCGCCACCGGCACAATCACTGCCCACGCCATCTTCTCCAATGCCAACGAGCATCTGTGGCCAGGGCAATTGTGCAATGTTTCCGTGACGCTGGACACCGACCCCCATGCCATAACGCTGGCGCGCCAGGCGGTGCAGGAAGGCCAGAATGGCAATTTCGTGTTTCTGGTGAACCACAATGTCGCCACCCTGCGCCCGGTGACTGTGCAGCGCACGCAAGGCAACATTGCCGTCATTGCGGCTGGCCTGAAGGGCGGCGAGACTGTTGTGCTGGACGGCGCGGCACGGCTGGTCGATGGCGCGCGTGTGAGCATCCGCAACCCCGCTACGCCACAAAATACCAGCGCAAAACAGGCGGATTGACCATGAGCCTGCCGGAACTCTGCATCCGCCGACCGGTCATGACGACGCTGCTGATGCTGTCGTTCATCGCCTTCGGTCTGATCGGTTACCGGCAACTGCCGGTTTCGGCCCTGCCCCAGGTTGATTTCCCGACCATCCAGATTGAAGCCAATCTCAACGGCGCCAGCCCGGAGACCATGGCGTCGGCAGTCGCCGCCCCGATCGAGCGGCAATTGGCCACAGTGTCGGGCATTTCCGCCATGACCTCGTCCTCCAGCCGTGGCTCGACGACGATCACGGCGCAGTTCGATCTCAACCGCAACATTGACGGCGCTTCGCTCGATGTCGCGGCGGCCCTGTCGGCGGTTCAGAAAAACCTGCCGCCGACCATGACCAGCGCGCCCTCGTTCCGCAAGGTCAACCCTGCGGATTTTCCGGTGCTGCTGCTGGCGCTCTCCTCCGACACATTGCCGCTTTCCAAGGTCGATGATTACGGCGAGCAGGTGTTTGCGCAGCAGATTTCGCAACTCGACGGCGTCGCCCAGGTCATCATCTTCGGCCAGCAGAAATATGCGGTGCGCGCCGATGTTGATCCCGACAAGGCGGCGGCACGCGGCATCACTTTGGCTGATGTCGGCAATGCGGTGGCTGCCGCCAATTCATCGACGCCGGTTGGCACGCAATATGGCCAGCATCAGAACATCACGCTCGATGCCAGCGGCCAATTGCAGAAGGCGGCGGATTTTCGCCATGTCGTGGTCGCCTTCCGCAATGGCGCACCGGTTATGCTCGACCAGATCGCCAAGCTGAAAGATTCGGTCACAGACACCCAGACGGCGGCGTGGTTTAACGACAAACGCTCGGTCATTCTGGCAATTTTCCGCCAATCGGATGCCAACACCGTCAAAGTGGTCGATCAGATCCGGGCGCGCCTGCCCAAATACAACGCGCAAATTCCGCCGAGCGTCCATGCCGACGTGCTGAATGACCGCTCGGTATCAATCCGCGATTCCATCTCAGATGTGCAGGACACGCTGGCGTTGTCAGTCGCGCTGGTCGTGCTGGTGATTTTCTTCTTCCTGAAGAGCGTGCCTGCCACACTGATCCCGGCGCTGGCCCTGCCAGTGTCGCTGATCGGCACGTTCGGCTTCATGTTTGCCTTCGGCTATTCCATCGACAACATTTCGCTGCTGGCGATCACGCTGTCGGTTGGCTTTGTTGTCGATGACGCCATTGTCATGCTGGAAAACATCGTCCGCCATGTCGAGGAAGGCATGAAGCCCTTTGAGGCGGCGCTGAAGGGGGCGGGCGAAATCGCCTTTACCATTCTGTCCATGACCCTGTCGCTGGTCGCCGTGTTCATTCCGGTGCTGTTCATGGGCGATGTCGTCGGCCGCGTGTTCCGCGAATTCGCCGTGACCATTTCGGTGGCGATTTTGGTCTCGGGCTTTGTGTCGCTGACCCTCACCCCGATGCTCTGCGCCCGCCTGCTGCGCCCGATCAACCATGAAACCCGTCAGAACGCCTTTGCACGGTTCAGCGATACCGTCGTCAACAGCGTCCAACGCTTCTATCAGCGCAGCCTGAACTTCGTGCTGCATGTGCGCCCGCTGATCCTGCTGCTCACCGTGGCCACCATCGGCGCGTCACTGTGGGCCTATTACATCATCCCCAAGGGCTTTTTCCCGATTGAGGATACCGGCTTCCTGCTCGCCGCAACCGAAGCCTCGCCCGATACCTCGCTGGCCGCCATGGCGGTGCGCCAGAAGCAGCTCTCCGCCATTGTGCGCAAGGATCCGGCAGTGCTTTATGCCGTCTCAGCCATCGGCGGCATCACCAGCGCCAATCAGGGCCGGATGTTTGTGGCGCTGAAGCCAAAGGGCGAGCGCCCCGACCTGTTCACAATGGTCAGCCGCCTGCGCAAGGAAGCCTCGGCGGTGCCGGGCCTGTCGGCGATTTTCATTCCGATCCAGAACCTTAATTTGCAGGGCGGACGCCCGGCGCGCGCGGCTTATCAATACACGCTGCAATCAACTGATCTGACAGCGCTTTATCCTGATTCCAACAAGATGATGCTGGCCATGCGCAAGCTGCCGGGCCTGCGCGATGTCAACACCGACCTGCAGATCCGCAACCCGGTCGCCAAGGTGATCATCGACCGGCAAAAAGCGGCAGCTTTGGGCGTCAGTGCCGATCAGATCCGCTCCACTTTGAACGACGCCTATGGCTCGCGCGTCGTTTCGACCATCTATACCCAGGCTGCCGATTATGATGTGATTGTTGAGGCTGACAGCACTTTCCAAAACCATATCAACGCGTTGGGACGTCTCGAAGTGCGCAGCCAGACCGGCGCGCTGGTGCCCCTGAACCAGGTGTCGAGCATTGTGCGCCAGGTCGGGCCACTGTCAGTCAACCGCCAGTCGCAACAGCCCTCCGTGACATTGTCTTTCAATCTCGCGCCGGGCGTGTCGATTGGCGCGGCGATTACCGA
>DAICZI010000012.1 GCA_027311205.1 Beijerinckiaceae bacterium
CCAGAAAACCATGGCGGGTTGTGAACGACGCAATGCCCGCAAACTCAGCATAGCGACCAGGATCAGTCGTGCCGGCATAGTGAAACTCCAGCGCGCCTTCGAGGCGCTGGTGCAAATGCGCCAGAAGTCTGAACATCAGCGGCGGGTCCTTGAACTCATCAAGCCGCCCCGCAAAGACGATTTTGAACGGGCCATCAACCGCGACAAATGGCGTTGACACAAACCGGTCGGTATCGACCGAAACGCTCATCACCTCGGCCTTGCGCGCCGCACCGGGCAGCAGCACTTTCAGCCGCTCGACAATATTGGGATTGACGCAAAATATGTGGCTCGCCAGCGTCAGGGCCACAGTCTCGTTCAGCCGGTGCACAAACCACAATTTGCGGATGAGGCTATCCATTTTCTGATCTTTGCGGCCTTCGCCATGCACCATTTGCACGGTTTTGAGGCCCAGCAGCTTGGGGATCAGCGCAAATTCAAACCGCTGCAAGTCAGCGCTGGCTTTCGTGCCGCCCAGCGCCCGGCGCAGCGCCGGCAGATGGCGCAGCGCGCCTGTGGCAAACCGGAAGGTCGTGGAGGCCAGCAGCGTCTTGCCTGCAAGGTTGATCGCCTCGCCTTCAATGCGTGCAACCGGCATAAAATCAATCTGACGTTCGGCATAGCTCAGGCTTTGCACCCGCCCCAGGGGCAGATCGCCGATTTCATCGACGCCAACAAGGAGGATGCGAAAATCCTCCGGGTGATGCGCCAGAATCAGCCGGACATGGGTTTCAATGCCGCCCAGTTTGCCGCCGCGCGGATCCATCGGGTGCAACAGGCAGAGCGTGTAGGGCTGGCTCATGCGGGCACCCGGCGCCTGCGGCCCAGCCGGTCTGTGATTTCAATGCGCCCCAGCAACAGCGCGCAGCGGGCATAGCGGGCACCCAGGCGCCCCGGATGCGAGGCAAGACGCCACGCCCATTCGAGCCCTGCCCGCTGCATGATGAGCGGTGCACGCTTTTGCCCGCCCGCAATGAAATCCAGCGCCGCGCCAATGCAGCAGAAGCCAATCGTGCCATGGGCCTGCAACCAGCGGTCAGCGAGCAGTTCCTGTTTTGGAGCCCCCAGCGCGATCAGGCAAATCCCCGCGCCCGATTCTGCTACCCGCGCGCCTGCAGAATCGGCGGCCGCTGACATTGAATCAAAGCCAAAGGGCGGGCTTTCCATCCCAGCGATGATCAGGCCCGGATAGTGCTGGCGCAACACTGTGGCCGCAGCGGCAAGCTGGCCTGCCGTGGAGCCAAAAAAATACAGCGGCGTTTGGGTTTCAGCCGCCATGGCGCATAGCGGATGGATCAAATCCGCCCCGGTGGTGCGCTGCAGGCTGGCCCCCTGGCGTCGTGCCAGCCGCACAATCGGTGCGCCATCGGCGCTCACCAGCGTCGCTCGCCTGTAGGCGTCACGAAAGGCCGGGCTGTCGCGCAGCTTCACCAGATGGTCGAGATTGAGCGTGAACAGCGAGAAGCCCTCGCGCCGCGCCAGCAGCCCGCGTACCTGCGCGATGAGGTCAGCCATGCTGGCAATGTTGACCGGCTGCTCGTCAATGGTGGCAAGGGGTGCAGGCGTCATGCGGATCGGCTCGGGGTTCATGTGAGACACTGTGCCAAATTTTGCCTTCCCACGCACGCAAAAGGCGCGGCTAACCTTAATGCCGGGGCTTTCAATGGGGTTGCGGTTTCAGGCGGAAATGGTTGCGCAACTCGCCCAGCGCGCGAACGCGCTCCCCTGGGAACAGCACCCCGAGGGCCAGGGCATAGGCCAGCACGCCAACCAGCATTTTGAGAGCAAGCCGCAGGGCGAGGTTGTGCGGCGCGTGGTGCCACAGCAACGGCGCGAGCATCAGTGCCATAAAGCTGGTCGCCAGCACCAGGCGCAGCAACACGGCCCCATCCAGCACCAGCCCGAAGCGGCGCTGGCTGATGGCAAATCCACCCAGCAGCGCCAGCGCCGATCCTGTTGCGCAGCCAGCCACCGCAGCCTGAAGGCCGCCCAGCGCGAGGCCGATGGCACAGAAAGTCACCACCAGCACGGCCTCAAGCGCATTGACCACCACCACCAGATCTGTGCGCTGGCACAATAGATAGGCCTGATTGGACACATGCACGCGGATGTTGGTCAACCCGCCAGCCACCGCCGCCAGCGGCAGAATGGCAAGGGTGATCGGCTGGTAAGCCGGTGCGATCAGCAAGGCCACCAATTCATGATCCAGCATGATGATGCCTGCAATGGCAGGAAGCACCAGACCAATCAGCAGCAGGCCATTGCGCGCCACCTGCGCCATGCCATCGGCGCGGCCACCTTGTTGCAATCTTGCGACGGCCAGCGGATAGGCCGCCACCGTTACCAGCATCGCGACAATCGAGGCGAGCCGCTGACCCAATCCCCAGCCGACCGCCACCAGGCCCACCGCCGCAGTGCCGCGCGCATGTTCCACCACCAGCCTGATGCCATTGATGCTGATCCAGCCCAGCGCCCCGGCCGGCACCAGGGGCAGGCCGTAGAGCGCGGCTTTGGCCAGCAGTTTCGTGTCGAGCGCCGGTCTTGCCAGGGGCAGCTTGAGCAACCACCACAGGCCAACCATGCCGAGACTCTGCGCCATTGTGAAACCCGCGAGCGCCGCCAGCGGCGTGGCCGACGTCCCCGCCACCAAAGCCAGAGCGAGCACGAACCCGGCGACCGGCCCCATCAATTGCCCGAATGTATAGGCCGCAGCAAGGCCCGCATTGCGGGCGCGATCGGTGAGATGATGCGTGATATTGCGCGTCAGATAATAGCCGATGGCGATGCTCACCAGCACCGGCGACAGATCAAGATGCAGCAAATGCAGGGCGATCAGCGCCATGAGCGCTTGCGCAAGGGCTGACAGCAGCAGCACGCTGTTCTCGGTCGCCTGATAGCTGCGCCGCGCCGCTTCATCGGCAACGCCGCCATAATGGCGCATCATGAACTGCGACCACCAACTCAGCGTGATCAGAAAGGCGAAATCCTGGCCAGCGACAATGAAGGTGAAGATGCCATAGGCGCGGGGCGACAGCCAATGCGTCCACACCACCGCCGCAATGAACATGAACAGCGGCCCGATGATCTGGGCTGGCAAGAACCGCAAGGTTTGGCGAATTAACACGGCGCCCCCTCGGGCATGGCCGCCAGGGTCTGGCCCGCGAGCCGCGCAATCAGGGCAATGACACAAGCGTGATCATGGCTCGCCAGCAAGTTCCAGCGCCGCAGGTTCGCCCGCGCCGCCTCTGCCCGCAACGCCGGATCACTCTGGAGACGCTGCACAATCGCCAAGGCTGCAACCTCGGGCGCGGCCGGGTCAATAAGCAGGCCGCTCGCACCCAGAACCTCGCGAAACACAGGCTTGTCCGGTGCGATCACTTGCAGGCCACCATATTGCGCTTCCAGCAGGGGGAGGCCGAGACCCTCGTCATGAGCCGTCGAGAGCAGCGCATCGGCCTCGCCAATCAACGCGCGCACCCGCTCCAGCGGCTGATAGCCGTGCAGCGTAACACCCGGAACCCGAGCCAGCGCCGCGACATCGACACCCCAGCCGACGCGCCCGACAATGTCCAGATGCGCGCCGCTGTACCCCATCTTCCGCAAGGCGACGAGAATGGCCACCGCAGCCGCAAGATTCTTGCGCGGCTCGATGGTGCCGAGCGCGATCAGCCTTGGCCCCGCGCCGGTGCGGTTCGGAGCGGGCACCGCAGCGAGCCCAAACACATCGCGCACTTGCGGACGATAGGGCACGATCTCGGCATCAGGACGGCAGAAGCCGCGCAATTGCTCAGCCGTGGTCAGGGAATTGACCAGAAAGCGCGGCAATTTCCGCACAGCCAGGGCAAACGGCAGGCGCATCGCCAGCTTGGCGCGGACGTTGAGGTCTCGGGGGCGGGTCAACAAAAACAGATCGTGGATATAGGGCAGCACCCGCGCACCAAACAGGCTCGCCAGCGGTGAGGGCGGAAAGCCGGGACAAAGCAGCAAAGCCTGATGATCCAGCGCCAGTTTCAGCGGCAAATCGAACATTTGACGGGACATCATCCCGGAGCGGGTCACGGCCCGCACCGGCTGAACCGGGAGAGGTGCCAGCGCCTCTTCGGAAAAAAGCTCAAG
This sequence comes from Beijerinckiaceae bacterium, assembly GCA_027311205.1. GTDB lineage: Bacteria > Pseudomonadota > Alphaproteobacteria > Rhizobiales > Beijerinckiaceae > REEB77. The sequence goes on from DAICZI010000012.1 coordinate 4,156, forward strand.
GGTGATGCGTTCGAGCCCCGTGACATGACGCCCGCAATGGGTGTGGTCAATGTAAATGGCCGGGGGGACGGGCACGGTTGATCCTGATGCAGCTACGGTCTTTCAGCCTCTACACGCATGTAGTTGATGCAAAGTAACGAGGCCGTAACATAATCAGCATCATCGCCACGACCAGCGCCAGCTCGGTAGTCTTTGCGGAAAGGCTGACCGATGTTGTCGCCACCAGGAAGAAATACAGAAACACCGCCCAGCCCGCGGGCCGCGAATGGCGGATAATATCAAGGCAAAAACCAGCCAGACCGCTGAAAAATAACAGGCTTACAATGACGCCATAGGTCAGGAAAAATGAGATCCAGAGGCTCTCCAGCCCGTAATTGCTGCCATCAAGCGCCTCCAGACCCTGGATAAGCTGCTGGTCAGGCGCGAGCAGAAGCTGCGACCATGGCGTGGCATGCAGGATATGCAGCAGCGTCAGGCGGGCTTCGGCACTGCCATTGTCGTTGACGAAGCGTTCAGCAAACCGATTGAAATAACCGGCGTGGGCCAGAAATGTAATGCCGATGCCAACCAGGCAGCCCAGCAGCAGCGCCGCGAGCCACGTGCTGGCAGGCAGGCGGCGCCCGCGCGCCAGTCCCGACGCGCCGCGCCAGGCGGCAACCAGGAGGAAAGGCACCAGCAATGTCGTGGCCGCGCGCGCGCCAAAAGCGACAAGAGCCGCCATTTGCAGCGCGATGGCGAAGGGCCGCAACACCGGCTTCATATCCTGCGCGCCACCCAAACTCATGATGATGAGATAAGTGCCGACGAGCAGGCCATTGACCAGCGGATGACCAAAAAGTGCGGTGGCGCGCCAATCATGGGTGACGACATAAGTGCCCGCGACATAGGGCGTCAGGCGATGGCCAGTCAGATTTTCATACAATGCCAGCAAGGCATTGGCAGCAAACATCACATGGAACAGCCATGCCAGACGTTGCAGTTGCGGTGCCTCAGCGTCGATCAGCAGCACCGAAAGCGCGACGGGGAGCAAAAACGTGTCCACCACCGGGCTGAAAGGCAAATGTTGCACCAGGACGATCTGCCCCAGCAGCACGACGCCTGCCAGGCAAAACCAGAAGGTGCCGTTCTGGCGCGCGATGATCTTGTCAAGCTGGCGCAGCGGTGCGGGACTGGCGGCAATATGCAGGAGCAGCGCCAGCAAAATCACATAGGTTGCGGGGTGAATTTTGCCGAGCAGCGAACCGCCAGGGCGCTCGTAATGCAGCCCCATCGCATCGAGCGCCATGGCAGAGAGGGAAAGAATCAGCAGCAGGCCGATGAACACCAACCCGTTGACAAAGCGCGGGGCCTTCCATGCCGAAGCTGTTGTCCACCAGAGGGGCCGCTCCAGCAGCGGCAGGACAGGGCGTTGTGATGGCGAGGAAGCAGAAGCCGCGCCCATGGCCTCACGCGGCCTCGCTGATGGCGCGGTCACTGATCCAGACGCCGCCAAGCCGATCTGGCGGGACATCAAGATAGCGCAGCGCCCGCGACACCTGTGCCGCGCCGCTGCGGCGGGCCTGCGTGATGAAAATCACGCGATCAACATGCCGGGCCATTTCCGGCAACCGGTCATCGCGCCCCAGCAGCCCGACTTCGAAGAGTACCAGATCAAAATGGCCGTTGAACCCGGCAATCGGTGCCGCGCCAGGCGGCATCGTCCGCAGCGCTGCGGCCTCATCACGCAGCACCGGCACAATACGCACCAGGTCGGAGCCTTTCAGCAGATAGGAAGGCCGCACTGTGCCCGCCAGCAGCACCGGCAGGCCGCTGGCGCGGCTCAATCTCGAAGCGTAGACCGGCTGCGCCCGGTTTGACTCAATCAGCAGCACGCGCAAGCCTCGTGCCGCCCCGGCCAAAGCGAGATCAAGGGCGGCCATGTCCTGGGCCGCGTCGGCCGTGAGCGCGGCGACCATCACCGAAACCAACCCTGCGGGCGGCGTTGTGGCGCGGCAATCCGCCAGAATATCATCAAACAGCACCTGCATCGCCGGTAGAGGCTGCGCCGCAGGCTGCTGGGCTTTGCCCTGCCAGCCGGGCTCGCCTATCGGCGCGGCGGCATCGCTCGCCATGACAGGCGTGGCCTCACCCGATGAGGCCTCTTGCCTCGCCGCAACGTCAGGGACCCGTGCCAGCATATGACCCAGCAAAGCCCATACGGCACCCAGAAACAGGCCGCCCACCAAAGCCAGCGCCATAATCAGCTTCTTGGCCGGCGCTGCGGCATAAAGCGGCGGGATCGCCGGGCTGATGACCCGCGCCAACTGGCCATCGACCGGCGCACTGGCCATCGATTCACGTGCACGCAGAAACCGCTGATAGACACTGCGGCGTGCATCGACATCGTTCTTGAGTTGAAGCGCCTGTGCCGAAAAGGCCGAGGATTTGGCACTGTCAGCCTTCAGCGCGGTGACTTGCCGCTGTGCGGCGACTTCGGCGGCACGCGCTTCCTGATACTGGCTGGCAGCATTGGCAGCGATACGATGCAACTCGTTGTGAATGAGCCCCGCAATGGTGCGTAACTGGCTTTCCGATTGAATCAACGCCGGATTACGCGGCCCGAGGGTTGAAGCATACATGGCCTTCTGGCGCGCCACATCGGCATATTGCGACCTTAATTTGTCGATCAGCGACGATTTAAGCGCCGCGCTCAGCGTGCCAACGCCATGGCCGGTGGCTTCCACCGCCTCAACCTGGTGGAAGCTGGCTTTGGCTGCGGCGGTTTTGGCGCGGGCATCGGCAAGAATTTTGGTCGCATTGCCAAGATCAATCTCGCCCAGAGGCTTGCCATCGGCATCAAAGAGCTGATGGCTGGCGCGCCACGCGTCATAAGCCGATTCAGATTGAAGGAACTGCTGGCGCAACTTGGCAAGGCGCACATCAAGCGCCGCTGAATCGCCAGAATCACGGCGGTCGCGTGCCTGCTGCTGATCGGCAAAATAGGCAGCAACCAGCGCATTGGCCAGCCGTGCCGCCTTGCCGGGCCGACGCGCCGACGCTGTGATGTCAATGACATTGCTCTCATCGACGTGGCTCACCGTCACATCATGCTCAAGCGCCGAGGCGATGATATCGGCCCTGACCGCAGTGTTGACCGGGACGGAAGAACCAAAAACCAGTGTTTTCAGCCGACCGAGCAGCCCCGGTGGCGCCGTGAAATCCGGATCATCCATCAAGTGCTGGCTTGAGACAACGCGCTGCAGCACCGAGGACGAGGTCAACAGCCTGACCTGGCTATTGATCAGCGCGGTATCCGGGCCGCCTTGCGCCACAACACCGGACGCCGAACCCAGCGGGGCGCGGATCGTCGGATCAACCAGCAGCGATGTGTGAGCCTTGTAGGTTGTCGGCGTCAGTGCGATGACGGCCAGACCAAGCGCCGATGTCGCCAGCACGCAAGCCAGCACCGTGCGGGCGCGGCTGCGCAGAAGCCGCGCCATGTCGGCCAGGCTCAATCCATCCCTCGTCCCCACCTCAATCCGAGGCGGCACAAGCTTGTCGGACTCGGAACGCACTGTCATCACTTTCCCCATCACAAGCCGCCAGACGCGACTTCCGGTTCAGGATGAACAGCTTAGCCTTGAAACTCCTAACCAATCATTTACCATGACCGGTGATAAGTGCCTCACAAGGCAGGTGTGAGCTTGTCGGCAAGGATCTGATCCATGCTGCGGGCTGGTTCAGCGCAGCCTGCCGCGCCAACAACGCGGGCCGGCACACCCGCCACCGTTGTGTTCGGCGGCACGGGGGCAAGCACGACCGAACCTGACGCGATGCGTGCGCAATGGCCGATCTCGATATTGCCAAGCACTTTGGCCCCGGCCCCGATCAGCACGCCATGCCGGATTTTCGGATGGCGGTCGCCCGTCTCCTTGCCCGTGCCGCCGAGGGTCACATTCTGTAAAATCGAGACATCATCGTCAATGACGCAGGTTTGCCCGACGACGATGCCGGTGGCATGATCCATGAAGATACCCTTGCCGATAGTCGCCGCAGGGTTGATGTCGCACTGAAACACTTCCGAACTGCGGCTCTGCAGCCACAAAGCAAAATCGCGCCGTCCGAATTTCAGCAGCCAATGGGCAAGCCGATAGGTTTGCAGCGCATGGAAGCCCTTGAAATACAACAAGGGTTCCAGCGCACGGGTGCAAGCCGGATCGCGGTCAACGACGGCAACCAGATCGGCACGAAAGGCCTCGCTCAAGCCCGGATCGCGTGCGAGTTGATCGAGAAACGCATGGCGGATGGCGTCGCCCGGCATATCGGCATGATGCAGCCGCGCCGCGACACGATGAATGACCGCCGCTTCGAGCGTGTCATGGTGCAGGACGCTCGCGAGGATGAAGCCGGAAAGGTCGGGTTCGCGCCGCAGGATTTCCTCCGCTTCCCGGCGCATCCGCGCGAAAACAGGATCGACGCGGCCAAGGCCCACGACGTTTTCGGCACCTGGCAGGCTGGATTGCACACTCATGATTTGCTCCCTGACGCAGCTTGTTGCGAGCTTCTTTAGCCTGATTCAAGGCCGCGGTCTGTTCAAAAATTCGACAACAGCCGCCTTGAAGGCCTTGTCACCCACCGCAAGATTGTGATCACGCCCGACAATATCCAGTGCCTCGCCGTGAATAAGCAGCTTTGCCAGTTCATGCGCATCGCCCGCAACATGGTCGAGCGTGCCAACCGCGACCAGAACCGGACAGTTGATTTGCGCCACTTCGGCGCGGCTCATCTCTTGCCTTGAGCCGCGAATGCAGGCGGCCAGCGCCAATCTGTCGGCCCCGGTGCGCTCCGCAAAGGCGCGAAACATGCGCTGCATCGGGTCGGTCAGATCATCAAGACTCGCCGCTTCCATGGCGTCGGCAATGCCCGTCGGCAGGCCGACACCTTCAACCAGACGTATGCCAAGCCCCCCCAAAACGAGGCGGCGCACCATGGCGGGCGCTTGCAGCGCCATGAAAGCGCTGATGCGCGCGCCCATGGAATAGCCAAAAACATCAGCCTCGCTGATGTCAAGATGCTCGAGCAGACGCAGGGCGTCACCCGCCATCAGCGGCGTCGCATAGGCTTCTGGCCTGGTGGGCCGCGCGCTCGCCCCGTGGCCACGGTTATCAAGGGCGATAACGCGCCGCCCATTCTGGCTCAGAGTTGACAGCCAGCCGGGCTGCTTCCAATTGACAAGGGCGCTTGAGGCAAATCCATGCACCAGAAGCACGGGCGGGCCGGATAGCGGCACCGTGGCGGGGGTATCAGCATAGGCCAATTCGAGTCCGTCAGAAACAAATGTCGGCATGGTCTTGGTTCCGTGGCAATGATGGCAGCGCACCCCTACACAAGCGCGCAGGCTTTCTCTATAGAGAGCGCGAAGTTGCTTGCTGGCATTTATCAAGGACAGGGCCATGGCGCACGGGACAACGCCGCATTTCCATAATCAGCCTGGGCTGGCCAAGGTCAAAGTCGGGGCGCGTGAATTCATGTGCATCGGGGCCTTACCGCCGTTTGACCATCCCCACATCTTCATCGACATGGGCAGCGGTCGTGATGCCATTTGCCCCTATTGCTCAACGCATTACGTCTATGATGCGAGCCTTGGTGACCACGCCGATCCGCAAAGCTGCGAAGTGCCTGAGGGAGTCCTCGCCTGAACCGGGGCTCAATAGCCGTTGCGGGTGGTGGCATCGCCGGACTGAGCGCAGCACTGGCGCTGGCGGGCACCGGACGCTCGGTCAGCGTTTATGAGCGCGCGCCACAGTTCTCCGAGGTTGGCGCGGGCGTGCAGCTTGGCCCCAATGCCTGCCGGGCCCTGAAGGCTTTAGGCCTGCTGGACCAAGTCAGCGCAGTCGCGACTGAGCCTGAGCGCCTGGTGATCCATCGCGGTCGCGATGGTGCGGCGCTGGTTGATCTGCCGATTCGCGCCCTTGCCGCGCAGCGCTGGGGCGCGCCGAGCCTGGTGATCCATCGCGGCGATCTGCATGCGGTGTTGCTGGAAGCCGCCCGCGCGCATCCGCGAATCGCCATCCACAATGACGCGCGTCTGATCGACATTCAGGACGAGGGCGAGGGCGTGACCCTGCACCTGGCCATGGCTGGTGTCACCGAGTCCCGACTGCATTATGCCCTGGTGGCAGCCGATGGCGTTGGCTCGCAACTGCGCGCCAGCTTCGATGGCGGGCGCGGCCTGCGCAATTCCGGGCGGGTCGCGTGGCGAACGCTGGTTCAGGCTGGCGATGCCCCAAGTTTTGCCCGCGCAGCCGTCACCCATCTCTGGCTCGGCCCCAGGTCGCATCTGGTGCATTATCCATTGCGCGGCGGCTCGGTGATCAACGTCGTGGCCATTACCGGGGCCATGGCGGGGACGATGAACGCCGACGATTATGACGCCGGCGATGATAGCGCAGCCCACGCGCAGCATCTGGCCCGCGCCTTCGCAAGCTTTGCATCAAACGCACGCAAACTGATGGAGGCGGCGCCAGGCTGGCGGATGTGGCCGTTGCTGGATGCCGCGCCGCTGGCCAGCTTTGCGCAAGGCCGCGTGGCGCTGGCAGGCGATGCCGCCCATCCCATGGTGCCGTTTCTGGCGCAGGGTGCCTCCCAGGCGCTGGAGGATGCGAATGCACTGGCTATCAGCTTCTCGCAGTTTCCTGGCAACCCGGCCGCAGCGATGGCCGCCTACAGCCGCGCCCGCGTGACCCGCGCCAATCGCGTGCAGGCTTCATCCCATCGCCAGGCGATGATCTATCATGCTTCAGGTCTCACCGCGTTGGCGCGCGATCTGGCGATACAAACGCTGGGGCCTTCAGGCATGGCTCGCAGTCTGGATTGGCTATACAGAGGCGACGACTGAGTCCCGCTTCACAAAAGATGCAACGCACCCAGGAGCGGCACAATCCAGGCAGGCAAACCTTGCGACAGGCTCACCGCAATACCTGCGAGCGCGACAATTGCAATCAGGCCGAGCGACAATTCCAACTGACGATCAGGCTGATGATCTGACGGTGCTTCGGAAAATCCAAATTGTTCGATATCATTGTGGGATGTCACGCGCATCTGCATAATCCACTTGGAGCCGTGCGAAACTGGCAGCGTATTGCGGCAAAAATTATGTGCAATTGCGACTATTATCGGGTGAACACGAAAAAGTGAGAGCCAAGATAATTCAGGCACATGGCCGATCCGGAGCCTGCCACGATGGCGGGGCCAAGCGTGAAAACGCTGGTGGGTGCCAAACCCAGAAGCGGCGCGACAAGCAGGCAGAGGCGGAAAACGCCATAATTGACGGTGGCACCGGTGACATTGACCGCAAAATAGCGCGTCACTTCGCGCCCGCGCTGCCCATGGCGCGCCTGAAATGTGAATCTGCGATTGAGAAGATAGGTCACACTCATCGCGACCAGAATGGCAATGATGCGGCTGAACGCGGGCTGCAGGCCCAGTTGCCGGGTCAGCCCCCATGTCAGCATGAAATCAACGACAAAGCCGACACTGCCAACCCCGGCAAAGCGGATGATCTGGCGCTTTTGGCGGGCATCAAACGGCATCGGACAACCAGGCGGCACGAGCGGCAATGGCGGCAATCAAGGCCGAGACGAGAGCATTCCACGTGGCGAGCGACAGGCCCAGCACATGCAATGACACGACATCGCAGCGCACGACCTGCACATGCTGCAGTTGCTTCAGGAAATCCTTCATGTCGGGCGCAGGGGTGGCGCTACCCGTGCAGGCGGTCGGGCCTTCCCATATGTGGGCCTCAACGCCGGTGTGATAGATGCCAAACACCATCGAACCCACGAAAATCAGGGCCAGCAGCGCCAGACCGCCACGCACCCAGGCCGACGGCGCGCGACGGGCCAGAAGAGCGACTACTGCGGCCAACGGCACGCCAATATCATAGGGCCAGCGCTGGGCGAGACATAATTCGCACGGCGCGTAGCCCGCCATCTGAAACACCCAGGCCATCGCGAGCGCGCCAAAGGCCAGGCCAAAGACCAGCCAGGCCGAAGTCGGACGATCAGGTACCCAGCTTGCCATGTGCACTTCTTTCCTATCCAAACCGTGCTATCGCCCAGAAACCGCCGACAACGGCAATGGCGAGCAACGCCAGGAACCAACCAAACCAGCGCTCCAGCAGCGCGTTGATCTGCGTGCCATAAAACCGCATCAGCACCGCGACAATAAAAAACCTTGCGCCGCGTGTGATGGTTGCCAGCGCCACGAACAGGCCGAAATTATAACCCATCAGGCCGCTGACGATGGTGACCAGCTTGAAGGGTATGGGCGTCAGGCCCTTGATGAGGATCGCCAGCGCCCCCCACTTGGCATAAAACAGCCGCATCGCCGTGATTTTATCGCCATAGCCATAAAG
>DAICZI010000130.1 GCA_027311205.1 Beijerinckiaceae bacterium
GAGCGGCCGGTTGAACCGATGAAGCCGAGCACCTGCCCACGGACAACGTGCTGGCCTTCGGTGACATTGAGCTTCGACATATGGCCGTAGCGGGTCATGATGCCATCGCCATGGTCGATTTCGACCATGTTGCCATAACCACCCCAATAATGGGCGATGATAACTTTGCCTGCGCCCGTGGCATGGATGGCAGAACCAAAGGCCTGATGAAAATCAATCCCCGGATGCAGCGACATGCGATCCAGAAACGGATCAAGCCGCATGCCAAAAGATGAAGTGATGGTGAGGTGGCCCGGCAGGGGTGCCGACATCGGCAAATAACGCAGCAAGCGACGCAATTTGGCGACTTGCACCAGCGAGCCTTTGACTCGCTCGATTTCCGCGCCAAAGCGGCCATGGCCCTCGGCCGCGCCAAGCGGAACGAAGGGGCCGCCGACGTCCTTCAGCGGTTTGATTTTCAATTGCGCGGGATCAAGGCCGGCGGCGCTGATGGCGCGGCTGAGGCGACGGGCATCAGCCAAGGCCGGCCCGGCAAGCTGCTTCAAATCCGTGATCTGATTCAGTGCGTCCGTTTCCTCGCCAATTTTTACACGCTGCAAGGCGGCCAATACCGCATGGGTGGTTTCAGGGGCGGGTGTCACACGGAAATCACGCGGCAGCAGCATGGATTCGGGCTTCGGCTTCAGCCAGGCATTGCCCGAATCAGGCGTGCCATTGGCCGGGCCTGAGGGATCGGCCCCGTTGCCAGCGCTACGAATGCTGCCGGTCGGGCGGCGGTCAACAAAACGCGACAGGGATGACAGCAGTGTCGCGCGTCTCTCCAGCATCGTCTCGCGTTGGCTCAACGCCTCGATTTTATGGGCTATGCCCTGTTGATCGAGCAGGCTGTGGCTGGTCGCCTGATCGAGCCGGGCATGGAGCTGGGCAAGGCGGTGTTCGTAGGCGAGTTGCATCCGGGTGCGCTGCGCGATCATGCCGGCCATGATCTGATCGTGAAATCCGACATAAAGCGACACCCCCGCCGTCCAGGCCAGGAGCGCTGGAATCAGGGCCAGCGACACATGGACACCCCAGCGCGGCACGGCCAAAGTACGAATGCGAATGCCATGGGAAATTGTCAGAAAATAATGCGTGCGCGGCAATTGCGGGCGTGGCACCAACTGACGGATGGACATGACGCGGCTCCGGCGGAACGAGGAGACCCAGGTTCACGTAGCCCCATCAAACGACATCATGGTTAATAATTTATCAAACCAGCCCCAGCTTGTGGCAGAGCCTGGCAACGCGTGCGAATATTGCCCGCTAGAGCATCTCCAGTACCGCCTCGGCGTGGCCCGGAACTTTCACTTTGTTCCAGATGTGGGTTATTTTTCCAGCCGTGTCGATCAGGAAGGTGGTGCGCTCGACGCCCATATATTTGCGGCCATACATGCTCTTTTCTGTCCAGACACCATAGGCTTCCAGCATCGACTTTGCCTCATCCGACACAAGATCAAGCGATAGCCCATGTTTTGCCTTGAATTTGTCATGACTTTTGGGACTATCAGGAGAGACGCCAAGGATCTGCGCGCCCTTGGCCGCAAAGGCGGAACGAAGGCGGTTGAAATCGATGGCCTCCATGGTGCAGCCCGACGTGTCGTCCTTGGGATAGAAATAAAGCACCAGTTTTGCGCCTGCAAACGAGGCGAGGCTCATTGTGCGCCCGTCAGATGCTGGCAGAGAAAAATCTGGCGCCGGATCGCCGACTTTGGGGGGAGGAGTGGCCATGGAAACGTCCATTGGTTGCATGTAGCGCGGCGCGCCCGTAGTGCATGATGTTTCGATATGGAACAGCTTCGTGAGTTTGCCTAGGGTCAAATTCATGATTCGGAACCGTTTAAGTGGTTTATTGAGGATATTTGGAATTGCTGGCCCTTGAACGCACCTGAACCGACCTCCACGGCAAAGCCGACCCATGTGTTGCCACGCCGGACACCGCGGAGCCGCCGACTGGCCTTGCGGCTGCTGGCGCGTGGTTTGATGCTGGGCCTGGGCCTGCTGTTGCTGGGGACGCTGGCCTTTGCGGGCCTTGTGCTCAAAGTTGATCAAGGCCCGCTGGATGTGTCCTTCGCTGCGCCTGATGTGGTGCGTTCGATCAATTCCCGGCTCAGCCATGGCTTCAGCGTCAGCATCAAGTCGCTCGTGCTCGACCGGGGTAGCGGCGGGCTGCATCTGACAGCGGAGGGCTTTGATGTGCATGGACCGACGGGCCACCTGCTGTCAGGTGTCGGCGCGGTATTATCGCTGGATCCCTGGTCAATGCTGCGCGGGCAACTCGTGCCAAAATCTGTGACGCTTAGCGGGCTCGCGCTGGTTTTGACCTTTGACGCCAAGGGGGCGATCGCCCTTTCGAATGGCACCAGGCAAGTCCCTGCGCCTCCGCTTGCGGTGAGCAATGGATCGGCAGCACCCGCGCAACCACCGCCGACGCCCACGGATGCCGTCAAATTGGTCAGCCAATCGCTGGATATGCTGCTGGCCGCCGATAGTCCGCTGGCGGCGCTGCATAATGTGCGGATACAACAGAGCAGTATCCTGATCCGTGATTTGGGGCGTGGCCGCGATACAAGGCTCGATCACGTCGATGTCGCCGTTGCGCGACAAGCGGGCGGCCTCACCCTTGACCTTGCCGCCTCCAACGGCCGTGCGCCATGGCATGCGCATTTGCGTGTCAACACCAGCGCAACTGACGCCAGCCGCCTTGTCCAACTGACGATCGACCATTGGTCATTCGCGGGGCTGCGGCATCTGGCGCAATATTCCAGTGCAGGGGCGCTGGCCGAGATTTCGGGGACGCTGACCGGGCAGGCTCGCATAAGCAAGGCTGGCGCGCTGATGGCGCTTTCGGCTGATGCCGAAGGCGGGCCCGGACTGTTCATGGCGGATAGTCCGGATTTTGAGCCCCTGCTGTTTGATGGCTTCAGCCTGAAAGCCCACTATGACCCAAGCCAACGGGTCGTTCTGGTGGATCAGGCGCGTTTGCAGGCCGGGAAGAGCGCCCTGCTGGTCTCAGGCAAGATCACGCTCCCTGCCGCCAACGCCACGAGCCTTGGCTTTGATTTTTCGACCCAGCCTGGCACGCAACTCGGGCCAGAACGCCCCGGTGACAAAACGCTGCTGATCAGCAACGGCCGCTTTGTTGGTTCGTTCGATCAGGCGACAAAATTGCTCAGGTTTGACCAGATGGCTCTGGGCGGCGCTGCGGTGCATGTCTCGGCCACAGCCAGCGCGGCGCTGGGAGCTTCACCGCATGTCGTGGCGCAAGCGCTGATCAGCGCCATGCAGGCGCGCGACGTGGTGCGGCTGTGGCCTTCGTCGCTGGCGGCCCCGGTGCGCGCATGGTTCCGCCAGCGGCTCACTGCGGGGACGGTGGCGTCGATCAATGTCAAAGTCGACATGGATGCCAAGGCGCTGGCTGATGTCGGCGCGCAGCAGGCTGTGCCCGAAAACGCGCTGCAAGTTACAGGCCAGGTCAGTGGTATTGGCTTGCGGATACTCGACGGGTTCCCGCCGGTGACGGGCATCAATGCCAAGGGGCTCCTGACCGGCCATACCGTGCATGTGAGCTTTGGAGCGGGCCAGATTATTGTTGATCCCGGCAAGGCGATGAAAATCTCCTCCGGGACATTTGATGTCCACGACAGCAGCCTTATTCCGGCACCAGCCAGGATTATGGCTCAAATGTCCGGCACACTGGCCACGACAACGCAACTTCTTGCCATGGATGCCCTGCGGCCTTTCGTGCAGTTGCCGCTTGATCCCAAATCAATCGCTGGCACCATCTCCGGGCAATTGCGGGTCGATACGCTGCTTGGCGACCTTGTGCCGCCGACTGCCACCAAGGTTGGCGTGACGGCAAAAATCGACAATTTTAGTGCCACGAACCTGATTGGCAAAGCCGGCCTGACCCAGGGGTCGCTGAATTTCAAGGTTAGTGCCGCAGGCATGAATGCGACCGGCAACGGCACTATTTTTGCCAGCCCGGCCAAATTAGTGCTGACCCAGCCACCGCATGGTGAGGGGCAAGGCAAGCTCAACTTCACCCTGAGCGATGCCGCGCGCAAAAAGCTCGATTTCGCGATTCCTGGCGTGAGTGGGCCGATTGGTGTCGCCCTGGTAGCTCCGCTCGGCGCGGTGCCCGTTCAGGCCAAAGGCCAAAAGCAGAAAGCCAGCGTGCCGCAACAGGCGCAGGTGACGCTTGATCTTGGTGCGACGACGCTTGATGAGCCTTTCCCCGGCCTGCATAAAGCTCCGGGCCGCCCTGCAAGAGCCACCTTCTTGGCCGTGGTGCAGCCGCACGCAACAGTGTTGAAGAACCTCATTTTTGAAGGCGGCGGCGTCAGCTTTGCGGGCACGGCCACGCTGGGTGCGGATGGACACCCGCAGTCGGCCCAGTTGTCACAGGTAAAGCTTTCGGCGCTCGATCAAATGCGGGCGGATATCACCTTCGGAACGAAGTCAACCAAAGTGGTGACCAAGGGCGCAGCCTTTGACATGCGCAGCGTCTGGAGCAGTCTGACGGTCCAGGACAATCTGGCACCCCGTGCAACAACGCATCATCCGACGGCAAAGCCCGCCAATGTCGAGGTGAGCCTCACGGCGACTCGTGTGACGGGCTATAATGACGTTGTCGCGCATAACGGGCATTTTCTGCTGGAGCGGCTTGATGGCCATATTCGAGCTTTTGACATGTCGGGCCAGTTGGGCAGCGGCAGCCTGCATGGTGAGCTTGACGCAAGCGGCATGATACACCTCACCAGTTCAGATGCCGGCGCTACGCTTGATTTTCTAAATCTTTACAGTCACATGCAAGGTGGCACGCTTGAACTTAGCGCGCATTATGCCGGCTCCGACGCCAGCGGCAATGCCACGATACACAAGTTTTCGCTGATCAATGAACCGCGGTTGCACCAAATCGCGGCGGCCGACAATCCCCACCAGAACTTGCACGCCCTCGCCTCGTCGCGCGTGCAGTTTCAAAAGCTCCAGGCGCAGTTTTCCAGCAAGGCCGGCGCAATTACGTTGGAGAATGCCGATATTTTTGGCCCGGATATTGGCATATCAATGAGAGGCATTCTGAATTTTCCTCAAAATCGCCTGGACGTGAACGGCACCTTTGTGCCGGCCTATGTGCTCAACAATATTTTCTCACGCATTCCGTTGTTTGGACGCCTGCTGGGCGGGGGCCGTCATGAGGGGCTGTTTGCGGTGAATTACCGCATCTCCGGGCCGATGAGCCACCCCTCGCTGACCTTCAACCCGCTGTCGGCGATTGCGCCGGGGTTCCTGCGCCAGATTTTTGGTGCGACGCCGCCCTCGCCGACAATTCGCTCGCAGCAGCCCTAATCAGACGATGGCCAGCAGGACATGCTTTTTGGTACCGCGCGACAGCTTGATGCAACCCTCGGCCAGCACATCAGAGGGGCCCAAGCGCAAGCGGTCATCGCTCACGACGCTACCATTGACCTGAAGGCCGCGCGACGCGATGAGGCGGCGCGCCTCGCCGTTTGACGTCGCCAGTCCGGCATCGACCGCAGCGGCGAGAATCCCCAGGCCCTCGTCCAGCCTGGTGCGCGGCACATCTATGCGCGGCAGGTTCAAATCAAGCGCACCTTCGGCAAAGGTCGCCTCTGCGGTGCGGCTTGCAGCCAGCGCCGCTTCGCGCCCATGCACGAGGGCGGTGGCTTCGGTCGCCAGCACCTTTTTGGCGGCGTTGATTTCGGCACCCTGCAAGGCGGCAAGCCTGGCAATCTCGTCCAGCGGCAGCAGCGTGAACAGCTTCAGGAAGCGACCGACGTCGGCGTCTTCAGAATTGCGCCAGAACTGCCAGTAATCCCAGGCGGGCAGCATATCGGGGTTGAGCCAGACTGCGCCCTGTGCACTCTTGCCCATTTTCGCGCCCGATGCCGTCGTCAGCAGCGGGCATGTCAATG
>DAICZI010000131.1 GCA_027311205.1 Beijerinckiaceae bacterium
GACGACACCAGGCGGCCTGGCGACGCCGGGTTGCTCGCCAGTTCAACGCGGGCCGCCTGCGGAGATGCTGCCGTTGGCGGATGCGGCGCTGGCCGTTGCTGGGCCTTGGCTGACGCCGTCGGCTGCGCATCATGTTTGATGCCATTGAATTGGGGCGGAAAAAACCGCAAATCATCGCCACTCGGCGAGGCGCTGGCCACTTGCTGGCTCTGGCCCGTTTCGGCGGCATCGCCGCTGTCGCCGCCAAACAGCCGGGCAAAGAAGCCCTTGGGTTTGCCGATTGCCGTTACCGGAGCATTATGCCAGCCGCGCGATGCAATTTCAGCGCGCGCTTCCTCATAGCCCTTCAGCGGAACGCCATCGGCAGGGATGTCCACCGTCTTGCCGTTCGGGAACAGGCGCACCAGCTGGGCGCGGGACATGCGCGGCCAATAGCGAACCGGGCCAGCGTCCAGATGCACGAAGGGCGTGCCTGAATGGGGATAATAGCCGACGCCGCCCATTTGCATTTTCATGCCGATTTCGCGGATCTTTGACATCGGCACGTCGACATAGTGCTGATCCATGGCCTTGCCCAGAATATGCTGGGAGAACTTGGCAACAAGCCTGGAGCGGCTACGCAGCATGGCATTGGTTTGAGGCGTACGGTAGCCGCAGAGCACGACAATCGGCTCATGCGATCCCGACAGACGGTAAGCGTCCCATACAATGTCAAACAGGTGAGGATCCATCTGGATTTCCTGCTTGCGGCGCCAGTCACGCAGAAACCAGTTGAGCTTGGCCAGAACGGCGGGATCATACTTGCCATTGACCATGTAGGTGGCGTCAATCGATTCGTGGGTGTGGGCATTGACCAGGTGCAGGGTGCGCGTGTCGCCATTGGCGACCGCGTTTTCTGTGCCGGTCGAGGACAGAATCCCGATCATGGCGCTTGCACCAATCAGCGCCGCCCGCCATGCCTTGCCGTGAAGCCGAAGCCTGTTTCTTGCTGATTTCAAAGGTTCACTCGCAGATTTGTTATCGATCGGTACGGTCACGCGATGAGAGCCACAGAGTCTTTCTGCAATAAGGTTAATAAGGTGTATACCACCACCCACGATGCCCGGTTAGCACCGTTGGATGGAAGAATCAAGCGTGACTTTGGCAGAAAGGTGGCGAGTTTGCTGTTGAACTGTGCCAAAAATAGCACATTCTGGCTAAAGTGTCATAGACGATAGTCTAAGTTTTTAGGCCCAACGCGGTCTGGACCTTGCGAGCATATCCATAAAGGTCAGCAAACTGGGCCAGTTTACCTTCACGATTTGCGTGAAGCGTAAAATATTCGATCTGAATAGGTATGTCCTGCTTAAACCGAAGATAATGTTCTTTGCTGCCGACCATCGACTTCAGACGTTTTTGCGGCCAGCTTGAACCCAATAAGGCGGCTGCCAACGAAAACGGCTCTTGCAACCGCACGCATCCGTGACTGAATGCGCGGGTGCGGCTGGAAAATAAGCGACGCTCCGAGGTGTCATGCAAATAAACCGATTGGTCATTTGGAAATATGAATTTGATAAGGCCAAGCGCGTTGTGCGGCCCCGGTGGCTGTTTTACAATAAGCTGCCCATGACTGACGCGCACATCGAAACCACGTGAAGCAAGATAATCCGGGTTGGCTTGCAGTTTTGGAATGAAGTCTTTTTTTATAATGGATTGTGGTACGTGCCACGACGGATTAATAATAATATATTTTATGTTACTGTTCAACAGCGGCGTCGGAGTAGCCTGTTTACCAACGATAACCTTGCGGGCCAATAAGGTGTGGCCGTCCTGGCGCAGCCGCAAAGTGAATTCCGGCACATTCACGACAATCTGGGCACTGCCCCTGGCGGGTTGCTGCCAACGCCAAAATTCCATGTTGACAACCAGGCTGTTACGTTCGGCACGCCAGCGCCGCAGCGCTAGATCGACGAGATTGCGGCGTTTGGGCGCGAATCGATTCGGCCCAACGGGGTCAGCGCTGGGTCTGTGATCCAGCAACCCGATCAGGCGGGTGCGGAGCCATTGATAACCGGCGTGACGCGGGTTTAGTTGCGCAAGGGTCTGGCCGGCGGCAGATTGTGCTGCCAGAACGCTGGCGATCACAGTTGCAGGCGGCAAAATCACCGGACGCAGTTCAACAAAGCGCGAGATATAGGCGGGGTTGACGCGCCCGCCCTGCGCTTGCCAGGCGTAATTGAGCACGGCGGCGGTCAGGGCGACATCAGCCGCGCCGGTTGGCGTGGCGTTCATCGCTGGCACGGGTGTCTGCGCGAGATTGATGCCGTCATGGGCCGCGAGCAGCAGGCGATGGGCCAAAGACTGCGCGGCCGGACTCCATTGCGCGTTGGCTGCGACGCCCGAAGTCATAAAAATCGGCTGGTCTGCCGTGAGGGCATATTGCTGGGTCACGGCCTGACGGAAATTTCCATAAGTCCGGGCGAAGCTGGCATTGCCCTGGGGCTGGCGCGGCGAGGGCAGCGCTGCCAAGGCAGCGACAAGTGCAGGATCGGCGGGCGGGTTTGCCGGTGCGACGGGCGTTGGCGTGACGGCAACTGGCGGAGACGCTGGAACGGACGGCGCGGCCGAAACCGCGGGCACGGCTGGGCGTGGCGCTGGCGACGCGGGCGTGCCGTAATCAAGGTGAACGATCTGGGCCTTTGCGGGCTTGGGCAAGGTCACCGTCACGGGTGGCAGCGGCGGCAGGATGATGTCCGACGGCTGGTTCCCTGCCTGCGGCGTTTGGGCTCTGGCTTGCAGCCCTGGGGCACACAGCAATGCCGCCATGGCGCCTGCCGCGAGCCATCGTGCAGCTTCCGGCATCAAAACCTGACTGACGGGCTTGTGTTTGTGCAAAGTTTTCATGGTTCTGACTGAACGGGCATTTATGGCGTTATCGTGCCGGATGAGGCGCCCGATTGGCTCCCCATCCAAATTTTCCGAGATTGTGGCAACAAAGTCACAGTTTGACAGTGTCAAAGGACGTCGCTTCAAGCGGCGAAATTACCTTGGCCGGAAGCCTGCGGCTCCAGGATTTCGCCAAGAGCGCCGTCCTCCATGCCGAAGTCTTTCATCTTGCGGTAAAGCGTCGAGCGTCCGATCCCGAGTTTGCGCGCCATTTCTGACATCTGGCTGCGGTAGTGGGCGAGCGCGAAGCGGATGACCTCAGCCTCCATGTCCTCCAGACGGCGCACATCGCCATTTTCGTCGAGCAGGCTCAAAACATTGGGATCACGCACTTCGACGCGCAGGATTTCACGCGGCGCTTGCAGGGGAACCTGCGTCGGCAAGGGCGGAATGCGCACGTCAAACCCGTCGATCTGCGCGGCGATCTGCGGAAATTCAGTTATGGTGAGTTCGTCCGCATCGTCCGCCAGCACCACGGCACGAAACACCGCATTTTCCAATTGGCGGACGTTGCCCGGCCATGCGTAAGCATTAAGCAGCGCCTGGACCTCGGCGGTCAGACCCCGCAACTCGGGCTTGCCTTCCTCAGCGGCAAAACGGGCCAGAAAGCGTCGCGCCATCGGCACAATTTCCTCGCGGCGCTGGCGCAAGGGCGGCACGGTGATCGGAAACACATTAAGGCGGTAATAAAGGTCTTCACGGAAACGCCCGGCCTTGACCAGTTCGATCAGGTTTTGGTTGGTCGCCGAAATCAAGCGGATATCGACCTTGACCGGACGCTTGGCTCCGACGGGGTCAATTTCACCCTCCTGCAGGGCGCGCAGCAGCTTGACCTGCGTTTCCAGCGGCAATTCACCGATTTCGTCGAGAAACAGCGTGCCACCATGGGCTTCCTGAAATTTGCCGATGTGCCGCTCGGTGGCGCCGGTAAAGGCACCCTTTTCATGGCCAAACAGGATGGATTCAACCAGATGTTCGGGCAATGCGCCGCAATTGACGGTGATGAAGGCCTTGCCGCGGCGTTCCGACGTGCCCTGAATGGCGCGGGCCACCAATTCCTTGCCTACGCCTGATTCGCCCTCGATCAACACTGGGATCGAGGATTTGGCAGCGCGCTCGCCAAGGCGCACAACACGCTCCATCTCCGGGCTTGAGGCGATAATATCGCGAAAGGTCATCACACCGGCGGCGCGGCGGGTCATCTGGCGCACTTCACCAGCAAGCGCATCAGCCCGCAGCGCATTGCGAATCGACACCTGCAAGCGCTCGGCGCCGACCGGTTTCACTACAAAATCAAAGGCCCCCGCCCGCATGGCGGAAATCGCCGATTCGATCGAACCGTGTGCGGTCTGCACAATCACTGGTACGTCGAGCCGCAGATCGCGCAGGCGTCCGAGCACCCCCATGCCGTCAAGGTTGGGCATCACGAGATCGAGAATGACAAGGTCAATGGCGGGCAGATGCGCCGCTGTCAGGCGCTCCAGCGCGAGATCACCGCTCTCGCAAACCTCGCAGGAATAGCCAAATCGCCGCGCCATGGCTTCGAGCAAACGTCGCTGCACCGGATCGTCGTCAACAATCAAAAGGGTGGATGTCATACCGCCTCAAAAGCCCAAGGGTCGCCAGCCAAACACCAACGCCTCGAGCCAGATGCTGAACGAACAGGGTAAACAGCACTTTAACGGCCGCTCTTTTGGCGCTGACGTGGCATGGCTGTGCTCGACCCCGCTGCTCTTGATTGCCAGTCGGCCCTGCAATCTTCTAAGAGGAAGGATAGCTCGCCAAAGTTCGCAGGGGTGTTCATCATGTCGGCATTGCAGTCATCGTCCCGCCCGGTAGCCGAAGCTTTGCCGGAATGGGACTTGCGCGATCTGTATCCGTCGATGGACGGGCCGGAGGTGGCCGCCGACATGGCGGCACTGGTCAGCGAGGCTGCTGCCTTCGCCAAGGATTATCGCGGCAAGCTTGCCGGGATGGCTACCAATGCCCATGATTTCGCCGAAGCTGTGCGGCGTTTTGAAGCGATCGAGGACAAGGCCGGACGGCTCATGTCCTACGCCGGCCTGATTTATGCTGGCGATACCAGCAATCCCGCCCATGCGAAGTTTTATGGCGACACGCAGGAACGCCTGACGACGGCTGGCTCTGATCTGATTTTCTTCACCCTCGAAATCAACCGTCTGGACGAAGCGGTCATTGCGGCGCTCTGCGCCGATCCGGCGCTGGCGCGCTATGAGCCGTGGTTTGCCGATGTTCGTCGTGAAAAACCGTATCAGCTTGAGGATCGAATCGAACAATTGTTCCATGAAAAATCGATCACCGGGCGCGGTGCCTGGAACCGGCTGTTTGATGAGACCATCGCCGATCTCCGCTTCAAGGTGCGGGGCCAAAGCCTGACGCTGGATCCGACGCTGAACATGTTGCAAAACCCGCGTGCCTCGATGCGCAAAGCCGCCGCGGCCGCGCTGACGGTTGGCCTCAGCGGGCATGTGCGCACCTTCACGCTTATTACCAACACGCTTGCCAAGGACCGCGAGATTTCTGACCAGTGGCGCGGTTTCAAGGATGTCGCAGCCAGCCGCCATCTTTCCAACCGGGTGGAAGGCGAAGTGGTCGATGCCATGGTCAGCGCGGTGGAAGCGGCGTGGCCGCAGCTCTCGCATCGCTACTACAAGTTGAAGGCCAAGTGGTTTGGAGTGCCGCAGCTCGATTATTGGGATCGCAACGCGCCCTTGCCCGACGCCTCAAAGCGCCTTACCCCCTGGAGCGAGGCGCGTGACACCGTGCTCGCTGCCTACCAGAATTTTTCGCCACGCATGGCTGATATTGCCGACAGGTTCTTCAAGTCGGACTGGATCGATGCGGCGATGCGGCCAGGCAAGGCGCCAGGTGCCTTCGCGCACCCCACCGTGCCCTCGGCCCACCCCTATGTGCTGATCAATTATCAGGGCAAGACCCGTGATGTGATGACGCTGGCCCATGAATTGGGCCATGGCGTG
>DAICZI010000132.1 GCA_027311205.1 Beijerinckiaceae bacterium
CGAATATCCAGAGGAAGCAGGGGGCAAAGGTCATCCACAGGGTGACTGCGGCACCGGCAAGGCCACCCCAGATGCCGCCCATGCCGCGCAAGGCGGCGAGGTAGCCCACGAACTGGGTGACAAGAATGAGCGGGCCGGGCGTGGTTTCGGCCATGCCGAGGCCATTGAGCATGTCGGAAGGCGACAGCCAGTGATAATGCCCCACCGCCTGCTGAGCGACATAGGCCAGCACGGCATAGGCCCCGCCAAAGGTTACCACCGCCATTTTGCTGAAAAACAGCGCGATCTGTGCATAGACCGTGTGCGGCCCGCCGATCAGCAGGATCAAGGCCACGGGTGCCAGCCAAACCGTCAGCCACAAGGCAGCGACCAGCAGGGCACGGCGGGCCGAGGGCAGCGTATGTGGCGGCTGGGTTTCCCCGAGCAGGCTTGCGGTATCGGCGGCATCCTGGCCTTCACCCGGCGGCGCGACCCGCGCCACCCCGGCAAGGCCGACACACCCTGCGGTGAGGATGACAAGCGGAAACGGCAGCGCAAAGACGAAAATCCCGACAAAGGCCAGGGCGGCGATCAGGCGCAGTTGCGTAGTCTTCAGGCTGCGCTTGCCAATGCGGATGAGCGCCTCAACGACAACGGCCAGCACCGCCGCTTTCAAGCCGAAAAACATCGCTGCGACGATGCCAACCGCGCCATAAAGCGCATAGATCACGCTCAGGCCCATAAGGGCGATGACGCCTGGCAAAATGAACAGCCCACCTGCCACCAGCCCACCTTTGGTGCGGTGCATCAGCCAGCCGATATAGGTGGCGAGTTGCTGCGCTTCGGGGCCGGGCAGCAACATGCAGTAATTCAGCGCGTGCATGAAGCGGCGCTCGGAGATCCAGCGCTTTTCCTCGACAATAATGCGGTGCATCACCGCAATCTGTCCGGCCGGGCCGCCAAAACTCAAGGCCGCCACCCGCACCCAGACGCCGAGTGCCGCGCGGAAGCTGACGCCATGGGATGGATCGTCTTGGGACGCGATCATGCGAGACTTTCGTATTTTCATGGCATGATAGCTTGGGAATAAAGCCATGCAAGTGCTATGACCTGCTGCCCTTGCGCCGGGCATGGCGACGAAGCAATCCGTGAGTTTCCGTAAATCCGTGGATTGCTTGCCGGCGCTCGGAATGACAGAAGTTTTACGTAATATAAATAACGCCATTCCAGCGGCGCAAGCTTTATGCAGTGAGATTTATTGCGGAATATCACCGGCGCGTGCAGTCAAATCTTCATAGAGCAAATGCGCCTCAACATACGGCCCGCGCCTTGTTCCGGGGTCAAGCACCTTGAGCACCAGAACCTGGCGCTCCAGCGCAATGGTGAGCACGTCGCCAGGGCTGATGATTTTGGCGGGCTGATCGGTCTTGTGGCCATTGATCCGCACATGGCCCTCGCCCACAAGCCTGGCTGCAAGGGTGCGTGATTTCAGGATGCGGGCGAACCAGAGCCATTTATCGAGGCGCTGGCCGTGCATGGTTCAGGCGTGGATGGCGCGCTTGTCCACCGCCATGGCCGCTTCCTTCACGGCCTCCGACATGGTGGGATGGGCGTGACAGGTGCGGGCGAGGTCTTCGGCCGAGCCGCCAAATTCCATCAGCACGGCGGCCTCGTGGATCATTTCTCCGGCACCAAAGCCGATGATATGCACACCGAGCACTTTGTCAGTGGTGGCGTCAGCGAGCACTTTGACAAAGCCCTCGGTGTGGCGCATCGCCCGTGCCCGGCCATTGGCGGTGAAGGGGAATTTGCCGACGCGGTAGCTGATGCCCGCCGCCTTCAACTCTTCTTCGCTCATGCTGACACTGGCGACTTCCGGCATTGTATAGACCACGCCGGGTATGACGTTGTAATTGACATGGCCATGCTGGCCGGCCAGCATTTCAGCCAAGGCTACGCCTTCGTCTTCGGCCTTGTGGGCCAGCATCGGGCCGCGCACCACATCGCCGATCGCATAAATGCCCGGCACATTGGTGGCGAAATGATCGTCGATGATGACGCGCCCGCGCTCCAGCGCGACGCCCAAAGCCTCAAGTCCGAGGCCTTGTGTATAAGCGACGCGCCCTGTGGCAATCAGCACCTTGTCAGCGGCAAAAACCTCCGGCGTGCCGCCAGCAACGGGCTCGGCCGTCACCTCGACGCCCTTGGCGTGGCGTTTGACACCCGTAACCTTGTGGGCGAGCTTGAAGGCAAAGCCCTGCTTTTCGAGAATTCGCTGAAACTGGCGCGCAACTTCGGCATCCATGCCGGGCAGGATGCGGTCGAGATATTCGATCACCGTGACCCTGGCACCAAGCCGACTCCAGACCGAGCCCAGTTCCAGTCCGATGACCCCGGCACCGACCACAACCAGATGGTCAGGCACCTTGGCCAGTGTCAGCGCGCCCGTGGACGACAGGATTGCCGTCTCATCAATGGCGATGACTTCGCCTGCACTGTCGCGCAAAGGCGCAACGTCTGAGCCGGTGGCAATGACGATGGCCTTGCCTTCAAGCATCGTCGCGGGGCCCTCGCTGGCGGTGACTTCGACCCGCCCCGCGCCCTTCAGCGCACCGGTGCCGAAAAACACATCGACCTTGTTTTTCTTGAGCAGGAAGCTGACGCCATTGACATTGGCATCCACTGTCTCCTGCTTATGCTGCATCATCGCCTTCAAATCGAGCTTGGGTGTTGTGACGATGCCCATGGCAGCAAAGTCGTGACCCGCCTCGTGGAACATGTCCGAGGCGTGCAGCAAAGCCTTGGAGGGGATACATCCGACATTGAGGCAGGTGCCGCCGTGGGTGGCGCGCTTTTCCACCACGGCAACCTTGAGCCCAAGCTGGGCGGCTCGGATGGCACAAACGTAGCCGCCAGGCCCGGTGCCGATGATGATAACGTCATAAGTCATGGCTCTAGCCCTCGAATTTGTGGCGCTCAGGCGAGTTTTTTGGGTTTGCTTGGCAAAGCCGGAACGGTACGCTCCATATTGCCGCCCGAATAGGCCTCGCGCAAATCCAGCGTGCCGCGTTTGCCTAAATCCGCGTAATGCGCGGCCAGAAACGCCTTGGCGGCATCGCGGCCCAAATCACGCAATTCCAGCAAAAACGGCCAAGCGCTGTTGAGCTTGGTGGCGGCGGAATATTTTGCCAGAGCCTTGCCGCCATCGATGCGGTGCACAAAGGAGCGCCGGTAATCGCCTTCCGGCAATTTGCCCTCATCAAGCAGGCGGTTGACAAAATCAACAGCGCGGAACTCGCGCAGCAGCGCACCATTAAAGGTGATTTCGTTGATGCGGTTCTGGATGTCGCGGGCGGTTTTGGGCACTTCATCGCGCTCGACCGGGTTGACCTGCACCAGCATGATGTCTTGCGCGCTTGCCTGATAAAACAGCGGATAGAGTGCCGGATTACCCATATAACCGCCATCCCAATAGGGCACGTCGTCGATCACCACCGCCTGAAACAGATAAGGCAGGCAGGCGGAGGCCAGCAGGTGATGGACTGTCATCTCCTCGCCGTGGAAAATCTTGATTTTGCCGGTCTGCACATTGGTGGCGGAAATGAACAATTTCATGTGGGTGCAAGAACGCACCTTCTTGAAATCAATCATCTTTACGAGATGGTCGCGCAGTGGATTGATGTCGAGCGGATTGAACTGATAGGGGCTGGCGTAGTGGGTGAGGAGATCAGCAAACAGATAGAGTGGGCTGTCCTCATAGGATGCACCCGAGAAAACCTCCTCGAACACCCGCCGCGCCGCGCCGTTCAGGGTGCCATCATCGCTGATGGAATGCCAGAAATGGTGCAGCTTTTCGCGGGCGCCCTTGCGGCCATTTTCCAGATAGCCCTCGGCCAGCACCACGGCGTTCATCGCGCCAGCGCTGCAACCTGAAATCGCCTCGATATCAAGCCGGTCGTCTTCCAGGATCTTGTCGAGCACGCCCCAGGTGAACGCGCCATGCGCCCCGCCACCCTGCAAAGCCAGCGAGATTTTCTTCTCGCCGTTCCAGTTGATGGCTTTCTCTCGTGAAGAAGTCATCGGGCGACCCTCATTCTGCCGTCCACCCGCCGTCGATCGATAAATTGGCCCCGGTGATGTTGCAGGCGGCATCCGTGGTCAGGAACAGAGCGAGCGCCGCTACCTGATCAACTGTCACAAACTGCTTGGTGGGCTGGGCGGCCAGCAGCACGTCATGCATCACCTGCTCTTTGGTCATGTTGCGGGCCTTCATGGTGTCGGGGATCTGCTTTTCGACGAGCGGTGTCCAGACGTAGCCGGGCGAGATGCAATTGGCGGTGATGCCATCGGTGGCAACTTCCAGTGCCACGGTCTTGGTCAGGCCATTGAGGCCATGCTTGGCGGTGACATAGGCCGACTTGAACGGCGAGGCGACCTTGGAATGAGCCGAAGCTGTGTTGATGATGCGGCCCCATTTGCGGGCCTTCATGCCGGGAATGGCGGTGCGAATGGCGTGAAACGCCGCAGAAAGGTTGATAGCGATGATCGCATCCCAGCTTGCGGGCGGAAAATTCTCGATGGGGTCAACATGCTGGATACCGGCATTGTTGACCAGCACATCCACCGCGCCGAGTTTGGCCTCGCAATCCTTGACCATCGCAACAATCTGGTCGGGTTTGGTCATGTCGGCGCTTGAATAAACGCATTTCACGCCAAAATCGCTCTCGATCTTGGCGCGCTCGACCTCAATGGCCGCCTGATCGCCGAGACCGTTGATCATGATATGGGCTCCGTCCTGGGCAAAAGCCCGTGCAATGCATAGGCCAATGCCTGAAGTTGAGCCGGTAACCAGAGCAACGCGGTTTTTCAGAGACATGGGAGAAATCCTTTTATTGGAGGGAAAATTCGGCGGGCATCAGGGGGAAATGCGGTCAGCAAATTCAGGCGCAACCAGCATGCGGCGTGCCATGGGGGCTCTTTTCGATCTCATTTCTTGCAGTGCAACAATTTGGCGGCTGATTCAAGCCTTGTCGCCAATGCCGCCAGCGCTTATCTCGTCAATGTGATGGCAGGCACACTTTTGGCCTGCATGGACTTCGTGACAACACTGTGAAGGAGCGCCGCCCGTGGCCGACAAAATTCCCGTGACCGTGCTCACCGGCTATCTTGGTGCCGGCAAGACGACCTTGCTCAACCGCATCCTTTCCGAGCCGCACGGCAAGAAATATGCGGTCATTGTCAATGAGTTCGGTGAAATAGGCATCGACTATGACCTGATTGTCGGGGCCGACGAGGAAATTTTCGAGATGAACAACGGCTGCATCTGCTGCACCGTGCGTGGTGATCTCATCCGCATCATCGAGGGCCTGATGAAGCGCAAGGGCCGGTTTGACGCCATTATCGTTGAAACCACCGGGCTTGCCGACCCCGCACCGGTTGCCCAGACATTCTTCGTTGATCAGGACGTGCAGGAAAAGGCCCGGCTTGATGCGGTTGTCACGGTAGCCGACGCCAAATTTCTGGCAACACAACTGAAAGATTCACCGGAAGCCAAAAACCAGATCGCCTTTGCCGACGTGATTGTGCTCAACAAGCAGGATCTGGTGAGCCCCGCCGAAATGCGGCTGATCGAGGCGCGTATTCGGGCGATCAACCCCTATGCCAAGCTGCACAAAACTTCGCGCTGCGATGTCGCGCTGGATGCCGTGCTCGGGCGCAATGCCTTTGATCTTGATCGCATTCTCGATCTGGAGCCGGAATTTCTCGAGGTGGGCGAGGAGGATCACGACCATCACCACCATGATCATGACCAGCACCGGGTACCAGAGGCTGTCATCTCAGACTATGAGTTCGGTCCGATGGGGACGATAAAGCGAAAGCCAATGATCAGCATGAATCCCAAAATTCCACTGACCTCAACCACAAGGATC
>DAICZI010000133.1:0-253 GCA_027311205.1 Beijerinckiaceae bacterium
CCTGGATTTCGGCGGGCGTTGGCGTGCGGTTGCCGGGTGGGCGCCACGGGATGACATTGGCGATGTAAACCTGGGTGCGATCAAGGCCAATGGCTTCCAGCATCCGGTCGAGCAATTGCCCGGCCCGCCCGACAAAGGGCAGGCCCTGGCGATCCTCGTCGCCACCAGGCGCTTCGCCGACCAGCATCAGCTTGGCTTGCGGATTGCCATCGGCAAACACAAGTTTTGACGCCGTGGCTTTCAGGGCGCAGCC
>DAICZI010000133.1:263-5787 GCA_027311205.1 Beijerinckiaceae bacterium
CCTCCAGCGCGGCGCGCAACTCGTCCAGCGAGGTGACGCTTGCCAGATCAACCGCGGCGCTCGACGACAGGCGCGCCAGGCTGGCATCGGCGCGGCGCGGCAGCGGCGCTTGCCGGCGCGCTGGTTCTGGCTCAGGCTCGCGCGGCTTGAAATGGTCGCGCGGTTCGGTATCCAGCACTGCATCAACGCCAATATCGGCGTAAAACCGCAATATGGCGGCCATGGCGGCGGTTTCGAGGTCTGGGCCTGCTGACATCATGGCCCGTTCTATGCCACAATTCTGCAGGCGCGGCGAAGCAGAATCCTTGCGCCTTGCACACGAATTAGGTTCAAGTATAAACTATCTCGGTATAGACCACCGCGCAGGCCACCCGACCTGTCACTCTGACAGCATTGCCCTTCAAGGAGCCCGATATGCCCAATGATCCCAGCACTGCCTCAGCCCCGCCGGCGCGTGAGGCCATGGAGTTTGATGTGGTCATTGTCGGCGCTGGCCCTGCGGGGCTCGCGGCTGCCATCCGGCTGAAGCAGCTTGATCCGGAACGCAGCGTGGTGGTGGTCGAGAAGGGCTCCGAAGTCGGCGCGCATATTTTGTCGGGCGCGGTGATTGATCCTGTCGGCCTCGACCGGTTGCTGCCGGAATGGCGTCAGGACAAAGCCTGTCCGCTGAAAACGCCGGTCAAGGCCGACCGGTTTTATTTTCTGGGGCCAGCGGGGGGGCTGCGACTGCCGAATTTTCTGATGCCGAAATTGATGAACAATCACGGCAATTTTGTTGGCTCGCTCGGCAATCTGGTGCGCTGGCTCGGGCAAAAGGCCGAAAGCCTTGGCATTGATATTTATCCGGGCTTTGCCGCAACCGAACTGCTTTATGACGAGAAGGGCGGGGTGCGCGGCATTGCCACCGGCGACGTGGGCATCGGCAAGGATGGCAAGCCCAGCGCGCAGTTCACCCGCGGCATGGAGCTACTCGGCAAGTATGTCTTTTTGGCCGAAGGCGCGCGTGGCTCGCTGTCCAAGCAGGTGATCGCCAGATACGACCTTGCCAACGGTCGCGATCCGCAGAAATTCGGGCTCGGTATCAAGGAGCTCTGGCAGATTGAACCGGCCAAAGAGCGCCCCGGCCTGGTGCAGCATTCCTTCGGCTGGCCACTCGATAATCGCACGGGTGGCGGTTCGTTTCTTTATCATCTCGGCGAGGGCCTCGTATCGGTCGGCTTTGTCGTGCACCTGAACTACAGGAACCCGACGCTGTCGCCCTATGATGAATTCCAGCGCTTCAAGACGCATCCCTCGATTGCGCCGTTGTTTCAGGGCGGCAAAAGGCTGGCCTATGGGGCGCGGGCGCTCACCGAAGGTGGCTGGCAGTCGGTGCCGAAGCTGGTGTTTCCGGGCGGAGCGCTGCTGGGCTGCGCGGCGGGCTTTGTCAATGTGCCCCGCATCAAGGGGTCGCATAATGCCATTCTCTCGGGCATGGAGGCTGCGGAAGTGGCCCATGAGGCGCTGAACGAGGGACGCTCGGGCGATGAACTCAGTGCTTATGAAACTCACTGGCGCGAAAGCGCGATTGGTCGCGACCTGAAGCGGGTGCGCAACGTCAAGCCGCTATGGTCGCGCTTGGGCACGGTGCTGGGCGTCGGGCTCGGTGGCTTTGATATGTGGTTCCAGCAGCTCTTCGGAGGCTCGCTGCTCGGCACGCTGTCGCATGGCAAGGCGGATTATGCCAGCCTCAGCAAACTTTCCGCCGTCAAGCCGCTGGTTTATCCCAAGCCCGATGGCAAGCTCACGTTCGATAAATTGTCCTCGGTGTTCCTGTCGAGCACCAACCATGAGGAAAACCAGCCGCCGCATCTGGTGCTGGCTGATCCCACCATCCCGATCAAGCGCAACCTGCCCGAATATGGCGAGCCGGCGCGGCTCTATTGCCCGGCGGGGGTCTATGAAGTGGTCTATGGCGATGACGTGGCCAGGACTGATCCGCGCTTTGTCATCAACGCGCAAAATTGCGTCCATTGCAAAACCTGCGACATCAAGGACCCGGCGCAGAACATCACCTGGGTACCACCCGAAGGTGGCGGCGGACCGAATTACAGCGGCATGTGAATGGCGCTCGATTACAGCTATGAGCGCGGGCTTGGCGCGCCTGGCACCATGATTGCGGGGGTTGACGAGGTCGGGCGCGGCGCGCTGGCAGGGCCGGTGGTGGCGGCGGCGGTCATTCTTGATCCGCGCCGCGTACCCGAAGGCCTCGATGATTCCAAGCGCCTCAGTCCAGCGCGGCGCGCGGTTCTGTTTGACATCATCCTGCGCGATGCCCTCGGCGTGGCGCTGGCGGCCATTCCCGCCTCAGAGATTGACCGCATCAACATCAGGCAAGCCAGCCTGCGGGCCATGGTGCGGGCGGTTGGCGGGTTGGCGCTGGCACCGGACATGGTTCTGGTTGATGGCCACGATCTGCCGCCGGGCCTCGACAGGCCCGCACGTACCATCATTGGCGGCGATGCCAAGACCGCCTCGATTGCCGCCGCCTCGATCATCGCCAAGGTCAGCCGCGACCGGCAGATGCAGCGCCTGGCGCTGGCCTATCCGGCCTATGGTTTTGAGCGCCACGTCGGCTATGGCACCAGGCAGCATGGCGCCATGCTCGATAGCCATGGCCTGTGCGATTTGCACCGCCGTTCGTTCATGCGCCATCGCGGCTAAATTCACTTTGCTTGCAACCAAAGCACTGCAAAAAACGCCACCGTCTTAACGGATTATTGGCATTTAGCTGCCGTCACAATCTATAAACTATTATAAATGCTAGAGTTTTTTAATAAAGCTGTTCAAAAAAGAGACGCCGATTTCTGATGCCTGAAACAGCCTGTTTAACCATACACGCCATAGTCATGACTGTTGGTAGCGTAACCGAGTTGAGTTCATGCGTCTCGCGATTTCCGGGTTGGTCGGCGAAAATTCCCAGCTTCAAGTTCAGCGTACTGGGATAACGCCGTCCGGCCCGGCGCAGCGCGGCCCGCTGCCGCTGGATCAAATCCTGAAAGGCGATTCAACCGCCTTGATGGCCGGATTGCCTGCCGCCAGCGTTGATCTGATTTTTGCTGATCCGCCGTATAATCTGCAACTGGAGGGGCAATTGTCGCGCCCAGACCAGAGCGTTGTCGATGCGGTTGATGATGATTGGGACAAATTTGGCTCCTTCGAGCATTATGACGCTTTCACCCGCGCGTGGCTCTCGGCGGCCCGCCATGTGATGAAGCCGGAGGCGACGCTGTTCGTCATTGGCTCCTATCATAATATTTTCCGGGTTGGCGCGATCCTGCAAGACCTCGGCTTCTGGATTCTCAATGATATTGTCTGGCGCAAAGCCAATCCGATGCCGAATTTTCGGGGACGGCGCTTTACCAATGCGCATGAGACCTTGATCTGGGCCTCCAAAAGCCCGAAGGCGCGCAGCTACACTTTCAATTATGAGGCCCTGAAGGCCGGAAATGAAGATTGCCAGTTGCGTTCAGACTGGCTGTTTCCGCTGTGCACCGGCGGCGAGCGTCTCAAGGACGCCAGCGGTGCCAAGGCCCATCCCACCCAAAAGCCTGAAGCGCTGCTGGCCCGCGTCCTGCTGGCCGCCACCAAACGCGGCGATGTGGTGCTCGATCCGTTTTTTGGGACGGGTACGACGGGCGCGGTGGCGCGTCGCCTCGGCCGTCATTTCATCGGCTGCGAGCGCGACGACGCTTATATTGCCGCGGCCCGTGCCCGCATTGAGGCCGTGGTGCCGCTGCCCGATGAAGCGTTGACCAGTGCCCCCAGCAAGCGCAGTGAGCCGCGTGTCGCCTTTGCCAGTTTGATCGAAGCCGGGTTGATCGAGCCCGGCACGGCGCTGCGTGACGAGAAGGGCCGCTGGCGAGCGCTGGTGCGCGCCGATGGCACGCTGGACCTCGGCGGCATTGTCGGCTCGATTCACAAGATCGGCGCGCTGGCGCAGGGTCTGCCCGCCTGCAATGGCTGGACATTTTGGCAGTTCGAGCAAAATGGCACCTGGCACATCATTGATGTGTTGCGCGATAAAATCCGCGCTGATCTGCGCACCATCGCCGCCTGAGATCCGATGGGCGGGCCCCCGGGCCCGCCGCAGCCTATCGCGACCATATTGCCCTGTAAGCGCTGCGATAATGAACGGCTGGATCATAGGATCCGCTGGCCAGCGATGGATCATGGGCATTCTGGTCAGTGACGAGCAGGGGTGGCATCGCGAATCCGGTGGGTTCGTCCTTGTTTGCGAAGTCCCGGTTGATTTCGTCGAGGGCCTGCCAGGCCTCAAGGGCGAGGGGACTGGCGACGGTGGCTCTTTGGCCATCGGCGGCGGCAATGCGCTTCAGGGCGGCGGCGCTGCCCTCGCCCGCAGCTATGCCCGCGGGCCACGTCGGCGGTTTCAAGCCCAGCGCGTGCAAGGCCGATCCGAAATCGCGCAAATAGCGATCGGAAGGCGCTAGCGTCACATTCCAGCGACTGCCATAGCGCTGTTGCAGGGCCTTGAGTTGGCGTTGCACGGTCGCGACGGGGGCGTCGCGTGGCACGTCAACCACAGCCAAAACTTTGCAGGCGGAGCATTGGCGCAACCGCGCCTCCATTTGCCGGGCAATGTGGACATCACGCCGGCTGCGCGCATCGGTGAGGATGATTGCGCCGGCATGACCTTCTGAAAACGTGATGGCAGTGTCCGCAGCCAGCACCGCACGGGCGGCCCCGGATGGCCCCAGCCGCGTAAAAAACGGCAACTTGGGTGTCCGCATCGTGGCGTTGCCGCTCTCAATGCCGATGAATTTCACGCCCGCAGCGGCTCCCGCCTGCATGGCCGCAGCGGCAGAGTCGGGATCAAACCCGAACGTGATGATGCCATCAGGTTCATTGATGATCGCCTGTTCCAGCGTGATCCGCAGAGTTTGCCTTGTCGTGCCATGAAACAGGGTCAGTTGCCAGCCAAGGGCGGTGGCAGCGGCCTGCAAGGCATTGGCAAAGGGTGCGGCACCCTGGCTCGCGTCGTTTTCCACCAATGTGATCTTCTTGCCCTGCGCCGCCTTGGGGCCAGAAGTGGGGCCGCTCCATGTTTTTGGCGCGACCTGCGCCGCCGCGACATGCGCGGTGGCTGCCGCCAGCACATCATCAGCGTCCGCTGAATGGGCCATACTCAACATGAGCAGGCTGCTGAAAAAAGCTGCTCGCCGCAACGTTTGCATCATCGCCTCATCAACAGCAAAGTCTAATATGTTGCGTAGAATCGTCCACGCCCCCATGGCAAGCCCGAAATGCTGCGATCACACTGCTCTGACACATTTGTCGCGGCTCTGGAAGATTTCCTGACAGTCTCGTTAATTTCACGACCCTTCAGGAAAACTCGATCACCTGCCGCACGCAGGCTCCGGCCTGGAGGCGATCAAAGCCCTCGTTGATGTCTTCAAGCTTCAGGCGATGCGTCAACAGCTTGTCCACGGCTAATAGCCCCTGCTGATACAGCGCGATATAGCGC
>DAICZI010000134.1 GCA_027311205.1 Beijerinckiaceae bacterium
TGCTGCAGATGATCGGTTATCCTGCGGTCGGCCTTATTCTTGATCGTTTCGGTTCGCGCCGCGTCGCGATGGCGAGCATCCTGCTTTTCGCTTTGGCGCTCCTCGCATTGAGCCAGATCAACAAGGCTTTGTGGCAATATTATCTGGCGTTCTTCCTCATTGGACTGTTCGCCTCGGGCACCAATGTCGTGTCCTATGCGCGCGCCATCACCCTTTGGTTTGATCGCAAGCGCGGAATAGCGCTTGGGGCTGCCGCGAGTTGCCAGGCGCTCGGTGCCTTCATCATGCCGCTCGCCATGCAAAAGATCATCGCGAGTTCCGGCTGGCCGACAGCCATCATGGCGCTTGCCGCCTTCGAAGTCGTGGTTTGCCTGCCGGTTGTCGCGTTTTTGGTCAAGGACGATCCGCATCAAAGCGGTCTTCATGCAGATGGCGACACGGTTGACCATGCCGCCGCCATCGTTGAAACCGGCCCGAGTGTCCGAGACATGGTCCGGACAGGCACATTCTGGAAACTGGCTATCGCCTTCGCGATTATGGGCATGTCGTTCTATGCTGTGGCGACCAATGTTGCTTTCATTCTGACCAAATCCGCAGGCTTGACCCTTGCGCAAGTTTCGGTCGTGCAGGCCATCACGGGGATCGCTGTTCTGTTTGGTCGTAACGGCTTTGGCTTCATGCTTGACCTGTTCAGCGCGCAGGTCGTCGGCATTCTGGCTTTGGTTTTGTCGGCGCTATTTTTCGCCGGATTTGCCATCGGGGTATCCCTGGGCTTTGTGCTGGTAGCGGGCCTGATCGGCGGCGCGGCTGTCGGCGGCGAATCGGATCTGCTGCCCTATTTTGCCAGCCGCTATTTCGGCAAGCAGGCCGTTTCAAAAATATTCGGTTTTTTCCTCTCCGCCTATGTGTTCGGCGGGGCACTCGGCCCCGTCACCTTTGCCAAGGCGTCTCAAGC
Organism: Beijerinckiaceae bacterium; assembly: GCA_027311205.1. Classification (GTDB taxonomy): domain Bacteria; phylum Pseudomonadota; class Alphaproteobacteria; order Rhizobiales; family Beijerinckiaceae; genus REEB77. Next base: position 956 of record DAICZI010000134.1, read on the forward strand.
GTTCGGCGGCTCGACCATCCCCCTCTTCGGGCTGGCCGCGCTGCAGATCATTCCGGCGATCCTGCTGCTGACGCTTGGGCCCTATCCGCACAAAGTGGGGAGCGGCGCGTGAAGCCCATCGGTCTCGGCGCTGACCCTTCGCTTGGGCCAGCGATCATGCGGCCCCCTGCGGGCGCCCATCTCGATTGTATTGGAAGGAGCGCCGTAGTGTTGGCCGCGTCCAGGCTGGTTCCATTAAGGATATATTGAACCAGCGTCACCACATCCGAACAGTGCCAAGACAAGGACTTTAGCAGGAGTTATTCCGATGTCATTCAGCAGTGACGCGCCATTCGGCAGGATCACCGTTTTTCCGGCCCGGAAAATCATCACCATGACCGATGCCATGCCAACCGCAGAGGCCGTGGCGGTGGCAGATGGCAAGATCGTCGCGGTCGGCACGATGGCGAGCCTCAAGCCATGGCTTGACCGTTATCCGCACGACATCGATGATCGGCTCGTCAACAAGATCCTGATGCCCGGACTGATCGATCCGCACGTTCACCCTTCACTGCCAGCCGTGACCAGCCAATTTGTCATTATTGCGCCCGACGACTGGTCGTTGCCGACAGGCGAGTTTCCCAGCGCCCAAACGCCTGAAGCTTATGTCAATCGCCTCAAGGAACGCGTTGCTGCCCATCAGGATTGGAGCATCCCCTTTATTAGCTGGGGCTACCATCCGCTCTGGCACGGCGAGCAATTCCGGCCACAGCTTGATGCGCTGTTTCCCGGCAAGCCGGTCATGCTCTGGCATCGTTCGTTTCACGAAATCATCTGCAGCGAAGCGGCGCTCGCATGGCTGAAACTCACCGAGAGCGACGTTCGCGGCAAACCGCACATGGACTGGGACCGTGGCCATTTCTATGAATCTGGCGGGTTCCTTGTGCTCGCCAGACTGGCGCCACTGTTGTTCGAGCCGAAGCGTTACATGCAGGGGATGCGCAACTTTCTCAAGATGATGCATCGCGCGGGAATGCCCAGCTGCCTCGACATGGGCATCGGCTTTTTTACCAGCGCGACCAGCGAAATCGATCTCATCAGGCAGGTGGCCGAATCGACGAATGCGCCTTGCCGGATTGTCCTCACACCGACGACGGCTGATTTTTTCAACCGCCAGCAGACGGCGGCCCAGGCGCTCGAACAATGCGAGGCGTGGGCCAAAGGCAACAGCCGACGTGTGATGCTTGATCGGCACTTCAAGCTGCAGGTCGATGGGGCGATTTTCAGCGGCCTCTCGCAAAATGGCTTTCCAGGCTATCTTGATGGCCATGCCGGCATCTGGATGGCGCCGCCAGAGACCTTCTTTGAATATGCCGAAGCGTTCTGGAAAGCCGACTACCAGCTCCACGCGCACATCAACGGTGACCTCAGTGCCGATCTACTGATCGATTTCGTACGGCGGCTGCATGATATCAAGCCGCGTTTCGACCATCGCACCATGGTTGAACATTTCGGCTATTCGACCGAAGATCAGAGTCGGCAGATGCAGGCGCTTGGCATTCACGTCTCGGCAAACCCCTATTACATTTATCTGCTCAGCGATATGTATTGTGCCGACATGCTCGGCGCGGATCGTGGTTCACAACTGGTCCGGCTGGGTTCCCTTGAGCGGCTCGGCATGCCCTTTGGTTTGCATTCTGACTGCCCAATTGCACCATTGTCACCTTTGACGCTCGCCTGGGCCGCTGCAACCAGACGCACCATAGGCGGTACCATCGCCTGCCCGGAGGAGCGCGTGAGCCTGCATGCTGCGTTGCGGGCAATCACGATTGATGCCGCATGGATCATGCGCAAGGAAAACGAGATAGGGTCGATCCGCGCGGGCAAACTGGCGGACTTCGCCGTGCTGGAGCAAGATCCCTATGAAGTTGGTGCCGACGGACTCAAAAGCATTCCCGTCTGGGGCACGGTGTTCGAAGGCGAAGTCCACCCGGTCACGTAAGGATGCACCCGCTGCAAAATTCAGGGCAGGCCCCCCGGCAATCGATGTCGTTGCCCTTCACCGTCATCGGCGGCTACCTTGGTGCTGGCAAGACCTCGCTGCTGAACCACCTGCTTGCCAACGCGGGCGCTCAACGCATTGCGGTCCTGGTCAATGATTTTGGCAGCGTCAATATCGACGTCGCTCTTGTGCGCAATCGGGATGGCGACACGATCGAGCTTTCCAACGGCTGTATGTGTTGCAGTCTGGCCGACGGATTTTCCGGGGCGATTGATCGCCTGAGCCGTCGGGCTGCCGATTTCGATCACGTCGTCATCGAAGCCAGCGGCGTCGCTTACCCAGCGCGCATTGCGCATTTGGGAGAAACCTTCGGACTGAACCTCAATGCCATCATTGTCATGGTCGATGCTGAAAGAATCAAGGCGCTCGCAGCCGACAAGTTCGTCGGCGCGACAATTCGTGGGCAGTTGGCGCAAGCCGATCTGCTTGTTCTAAACAAGACCGACCTGCTCGATCCCCACGATTGTCGGAATGTGCACGGTTGGCTCCTGCGGCACAACGGTCAAACGCCCGTCATTGATGCCGTTCGTGGTCAAGTCCCGCTGGACGTGATGTTTGGCGCACACATGACCCCCGGCGTCAGACGTGCGGGCAACCCCAGCCGTTTTCAGGCTGATCATGCTGCTGGGTTTGGCACCTGGACGCTGGAGCACGAAAAGCCAGTGACCCGAGCCGCCATGGGACGCTTTGCAGCAGGGCTCGGCCCGGATATTTACCGTGCCAAAGGCTTCGCTTCTCTCCTTGACGAGCCGGCTTGCCGCTACGTCTACCAGCAGGTCGGCGCGCGATGGTCGCTGGAAGATATCAAGGCGTCGGATGCGACACCCGCAATCAGCATCGTCGTGATCGGTCGTGCGGGCGCGACCACAATTGCTGCCCTCTAAAGATTGCTCGGTATCTACAGTGTCGCCAGATGAAAATTTGCGACAGTCACATGATCCTGGAGCCGTTTCCAGCGGTTTTTCTGTCTGGAGATGGGTCCAGGTCCTTGCTTGCCGCCGCGCTGGAACGCATGCGCGCCGTGCGCCCTGGCCAGATCGCCAGGTGGCCTCGGAACAGGCCAGTCAAGGGCCGCCTCTGACCAGCCCTGACCGCTTGCCGTGTGCATTTTGGCATGCGCCTTGACCCGCAATCCCGCAAGGCAAGGATGCGGCCCCTAACCAAAGTACTGCGGTGCCAAAGCCCCAAAGCTGTTGCAAGGTGGCGGCTTTGATGACAACCTGTGCTTGCCGCACTTTGTCCCCGCCGCATCAGCCACGGATTCTTATGCACGCTCGTCATTCCCTCACCGGCCTTCCCAGCGCCACGCCTGTTGACGCTGGTCTTAACCCTGCCGGGCTCGATCGCCTCACGGCGGTCATGGCAAGACAGGTTGAAGAAGGCCGCGTGCCCGGCCTTGCCATGCTGGTCGCACGCCACGGCAAGCTTGCCTATTCCACCACACTGGGCGCGCTCACCCCCGACGGGCCGACCCTGCCCGAAGATGCGATTTTTCGCATTTATTCGATGACCAAGCCGATTGTCTCGGTGGCACTCATGATGCTGGTCGAGGACGGGCGGTTGTTCCTTTCCGATCCGCTATCGCGGTTCATTCCCGAATTTGCGCGCACGAAGGTCGGGGTCGTGACGGGCGACACGCTCGAACTCGTCGCCCAGAAGCGGCCGATCAGCATCCATGACCTGCTCCGCCACACGTCCGGGCTGACGTATGGCTTCACCGGCAATTCCCTGGTGCAGCGCCTCTATGTCGAAAAGCTGTTCCAGCGCCGGGGCATTACCAGCGCGCAATTTTGTGCCGACCTGGCCGCCCTGCCGCTGATGTGGCAGCCCGGCGAGCAGTTTGAATACAGCCACGCCACCGATGTCCTGGGGCGCGTTGCGGAAATCGTCTCGGGCCAGAGCCTGGGCGACTTCCTGCAGGAAAGGGTCCTCGTGCCCCTTGGCATGGTCGATACCAGCTTCCATGTCCCCCCAGACAAGCATCACCGCCTCGCCGAAGGCTTCGCCAAAGATCCGGTGACCGGCAAGGCTGTGCGCCTGATTGATGTCCGCGCCGCCCCGGCCTTCCAGTCGGGGGGCGGCGGCCTTGTCTCGACCATCGCCGATTACACCCGCTTTGTGCAGATGCTGGCGGGCGGCGGCTGTCTGAACGGCGTGCGCATCCTGTCCCCGCGCCTCATCCAGTTCATGGCCAGCGATCATCTTGATGCCGATGTTCGCATTGACCGCACCCTGCTGCCGCCTGGCAACCGCTTCGGCCTCGGCTTTGCCGTGCGCACCCAGACCGGCATAGCGCCATCGCCCGGCAGCAAGGACGAATATTTCTGGGGCGGGCTGGCCGGAACCGCCTTCTGGATTTCCCCGCGCGACAACCTGTTCGCCATCATGATGGTGCAGGCTCCCGAACAACGGGACTATTTCCGTTTGCTGTTCCGCACGCTGGTCTATGCAGCGCTGGATTAGAGCGTTTTATAGCGACGGTGGCGTCGGGTCTTTCGGCACGGGCGGGCGCGGACATAGTCAGACTGCGGGCTGAATGGCTGGCTGCGCAGCCAGGGCTTGATCAGGACAAGCTTGTTCTTGTTGATGACACTGCTCCCAACACCATGATGTCACGGCTGCGCGGGCGGAGCCGGGGCGGGGCTCAAAACTTTGAATAAGCATCAATTCTGGCCCCATCGCTGGGTCGACGTAGAAGGTTGAGTTATTGAGATAATTCCGATGTCGGACGGAGGTCCCGTTCAGCACCTATCGGTATCCCAGATAAA
>DAICZI010000135.1:0-2647 GCA_027311205.1 Beijerinckiaceae bacterium
GACCGATGCGGCGCGCCGGGCGCTCGAGACGCTGATGAACAGCCTGTCGCCGGTCGAAACCACCCAAATCGTGCGGGCTTTCAGCTATTTTTCGCATCTGGCCAATATTGCCGAGGATTTGCACCATATCCGCCGCACCCGAGCGCACGCGATGGCGGGATCGCAGCCCCGGCGCGGGACGATGGCAAGCTCACTGGCGCGCGCGCGCGATGCCGGGGTCAAGCCGGAAGCGATCAGGAATTTCTTTGACCACGCACTGATCAGTCCGGTCTTGACCGCGCACCCGACCGAAGTGCGGCGCAAAAGCACCATTGATCGCGAGAATTCGATTGCCGCTTTGCTGACGCGGCGCGATTCCGGGTTGCTGACACCCGAAGAAAACGATGAGGCGGAAGCGGCGCTGCGCCGCGAAATCCTCACCCTCTGGCAGACCAGCTTGCTGCGCCGCAACAGGTTAAGCGTGCTTGATGAAGTCGCCAACGGGCTTTCCTATTATGATTACACGTTTCTACGTGAATTACCCCGCCTTTACGGCACGCTGGAAGACCAGGTTTCGGCCCTGACGCCGGGACATTCTGCCACCCTCCCCGCGTTTCTGGTAACCGGCAGCTGGATTGGTGGTGACCGCGACGGCAATCCCTTCGTCACGGCGGAGGTGCTGGTGCGAACGCTTCGCATGCAGGCGGCGCGGGCCATCGGCTATTATCTTGAAGAGGTTCATCTGCTCGGCAGCGAACTATCACTGGGCCTGCGGGTCGTCACGGTCACTGAGCCCCTGCGGGCCTTGGCCGATGCTTCACCCGATACATCCGCCCATCGTGCGGATGAACCCTATCGCCGGGCGCTTTCCGGGATTTATGCCCGCCTGGCGGCGACAGTGCAGGCGCTGAACCTGTCAGTGGCGCTGGCGCATCCACCGGTCGGCCAGGCACCGCCCTACCAAAGCCCGGCAGAATTGCGGCAGGACTTCGATGTCATCGACCAATCGCTTTGCGGGCACGGCAGCCACATTCTGGCGCGCGGGCGGTTGCGCAGCCTGCGCCGCGCGGTCGAGGTGTTCGGGTTTCATCTGGCCCGACTTGACCTGCGGCAGAATTCCGATGTGCATGAGCGGGTGATTGCCGAACTGCTGGAGATGGCCAATCCCGGAACGCGCTATCTGACGCTGAACGAGGGCCAGCGCGTTGCTACGCTGGCGGATGAATTGCTGACACGCCGCCCGCTGGTGTCCCCTTTCGCGCACTATGGCGAGGAAACGCGCGATGAACTGGCGATTTTCCGCGAGGCGGAGCGCGCCAAGGCGCTTTACGGTGAAGGCGCTATTGAAAATTGCATTATTTCCAAAGCTGACAGCGTGTCGGATTTGCTGGAATGCGCCCTGCTGCTGAAGGAAGCCGGACTGATCTCGCCGGATGGCGAGGCCCGCGTCCGCGTGGTGCCGCTGTTTGAAACCATTGCTGATTTGCGCCATGCCGCGACCATCATGGAAGCGGCCTTCAATCTGCCCGCCTATATGCGCCTTGTACGCGCCATGGGCGGCGTGCAGGAAATCATGCTTGGCTATTCCGACAGCAACAAGGATGGTGGCTTTGTCACCTCAGGCTGGGAGCTTTACAAGGCCGAAATCGAATTGGTGAAGGTGTTTCGCCGCCACAAGGTCGATATCCGGCTGTTTCATGGCCGGGGCGGCTCCGTGGGGCGCGGCGGTGGCCCCAGCTTTGAGGCGATTCTGGCGCAGCCGGGCGGCGCGGTGCACGGGCAAATTCGCGTCACCGAACAGGGCGAAATCATCGCCTCGAAATATCTCAACGCCGAGGTTGGCCGCCGCAATCTCGAAGTGCTGGCGGCAGCGACGCTGGAGGCGAGCCTTCTCAACCCCGATGAGGCCGCCCCCGACCCGCATTATCTCGCCGCCATGGAGGAAATTTCCAGCCTGGCTTTCAGCGCCTATCGCGGGCTGGTTTATGAGACGCCGGGTTTTGAAGATTATTTCTGGTCGGCAACTGTCATTGCCGAAATCGCCACGCTCAATATTGGATCGCGCCCCGCCTCGCGCAAGAAGAACCGCGCCATCGAGGATTTGCGGGCTATTCCCTGGGTATTTTCCTGGGCGCAATGCCGCCTGATGCTGCCGGGCTGGTATGGTTTTGGCACGGCGATAAAGGCTTACCGCGCTGCCCATCCCGCCACCGCCGATGCCACGCTGCGCGCCATGGCGCGCGACTGGCCGTTTTTCCAGACGACGCTCTCCAACATGGACATGGTGCTGGCGAAAAGCTCGATTGCCATTGCCTCGCGCTATGCCGATCTGGTGGCGGACGAAGCGTTGCGCACCCGCATTTTCGGCCGTCTGAAACAGGAATGGGCCGACAGTATCGAGGCGCTCAATGCCATTCTTGGCCAGCAGCAGTTGCTGGCGCAGAACCCGCTGCTGGCGCGCTCGATCCGCAATCGTTTCCCGTATCTTGATCCGCTCAACCATGTGCAGATAGAACTGATGCGCAAGACCCGCGATGCCAGCGCCGATGACCGCGCGCTGCGCCCTTGCACGCGCTCCGGGAGTCACTTTACGCTAGGCGCCAAATGGGGAATACGGCGCCGAGTACGGTGTTCGCGCAGCGGCTCGCGTTCTGGGACGTTCCAGCGG
>DAICZI010000135.1:2657-5696 GCA_027311205.1 Beijerinckiaceae bacterium
CCCGAAGGGGGCAGCTTTGAAAGAATGACGGCGGTGCCATTACGACACAGTTGAAATACGCGGCGCTACCGCTCGCCCTGCGCCTCGCGGCGGATGCGGTCGAGTTCTTCGGCATAGCGGCGCAGGGTGTGGGCTTCGGTCAGGACGCCGACAACACGGCGGGACGCCGTGGTATCGAGCACCGCCAGTTCTTCGGCTTCGAATTTGTCGAAAGATTGCACCGCCTGCTTGGCGTTCATTTCGGGCAGCAGGAATTCATTGCGATAGCGCATGACATCGCCGACAAGCATATCGGGGTGCTGGTCGAGCTCGGCAGCATGGGCCTCGCTGACCAGAATCAGCCCGACGTAGCGATCCTCATTGTCGATCACCACAAAGCGCTGCGCCGACCCTGGTGGATGGTCGGCCCGGAACTCGGCCAGCGACAGGTCGTGGTGCACCGATTTCACCCCAAGGCGCATCAGCTTTTTCACCGTCAAATCACGGATCAGCCCGACATCATGGGCGCTGCGGATGTTCTCGCCACGCAGGTGGAAACGCCATGTCGCGAAGGAATAGCCGAACACCTGGCGTGACAGCATGGCCGAGGCGAGCACGCCGGTGACGACAAGGCCGGTGATTCGAAAATCTCCGGTCATTTCCAGCGCGAGGAAGGTCATGGTCATCGGCCCGCCGATGATCGACACCGCCATCGCGCTCATGCCGATGATGGCGTAGAGTGCCAGCGAGAGGTGCATGGCGGGAAACAGCGCCAAAATGGCCATGCCAAAGATTTTGCCGAGCAAGGTGCCCATGAACAACGAGGCGAAAAACAGGCCCCCGCGAAAACCCGTGCCAATCGACACAGCAGCGGCCAGAATTTTCAGGATCAACACACCGGAGAGTTGCAATCCGCCGCTCTGATCGCTCACCACGAGGTGCATCGCGCCATGGCCGGCTGAAAGCACTTGCGGCGACAGCAGGGCCGCGAGGCCAACAAAAATGCCGCCAATCACCGGCCGGACCGGGCCGGGAATTTTGCTCCTGCCGGTCATTTGCTCAATAGTGGTGACGGTTTGCATCACCAGAATGCCCATGCCGCCCGCTACCAGGCCCAGCAGCAGCGCCATGGGATAGGTGCCATCCAAATGCGCCCCAGGCTGTTGCACGGCAATGATGGGCAGCGTGCCGATCAAATTCTTGGCGATGGCGTTGGCCACATAGGACGCCGCAACAACCGGCATCAGGGAACTGAGCGAATAGGAACCGATGATGAGCTCGATCCCATAAAACGCGCCCGCCAATGGCGCATTGAAGGCGGCACCGATCGCTGCCCCGGCACCGCAGCCGACCAGTGTGCGCAAGTCAGAGCGGCGCAACTGCAGCAAACGCCCCAGCCATGAGGCGATGCCCGCGCCCGCCTGCGAATAGCCTGCCTCAACGCCGATGGAAGCCCCAAAACCGTTGGAGATGATGTTTTGACCGACGACGGTCAGGGTGTCGCGCACGGAAAGTCGGCCGCCATGCAGCGCGTTGGCCTCAATCGGGTCGGAAGGCGAGCGGTTGACCCACGGTTTGATGACCCGATTGAACAGCCCGAGCAGCACCGCGCCCGCCGCCGGCGCAACAAACATCACCCATGTCGACGCGCCGGTATAGGCGCTGAGTTTCTGGCCAGGGGCGAGATCAAACAGGTTCTGGTGCAACCATTGTGTCGCCACGGATATCGCCGTAACGCCGAGCCCCGCCAGCACGCCGCTGGCCAGCGCCAGCACGAAGAAGCCAAATTCGCTGCCGCGCACGAAAGCGCGAAGGCGTTCTGGAGCGCGCAGCCGCGACCCCAGCGCCAATGCGGGGAGTGGCAGAACGCGCGGGAGAGTAATCCGCATGGCGTTAACCCAAAATGGCTTCTCGCCATGGTGCCCGTGCACCACAGCGGAACGATCACCGATCCTTGTTTCTACTCAGAAAGTCACATCAGATTGGTTAAAGCGCATCATCCGCAGCGCTGCTGACGCAACACCGCCCGCTGATACACGAACTTTGCAGCCCCTCGCACGCTGAATCAGGCCTCGGCGCGTGCGAAAAATGCTTTTACTTTCTTGACCTTCGTTGACATCCGATGACGGCGACGCTCGAAATCGGCGACGCGCTGGCTGGTGACCCAATTGAGTTGCAGGGCGCGGCGCGGCCCGGAAAACGGCTTGTGGCCATGCCAGGAATGATCCGACCGCTTGAAAGCGAGCAATGTCCCGCCAAAGGGTGGCACTTCCACCGCATAATTTTCAAGATCCGTGCCATTGCGCAGCAGACGCAAACGACCCACATCGCTTTCCCAGCGCTCATTGAGATAGAGCAGCACGGTGATCAGCTTGGTTTCGCTGTCGGTGTGAATTTCGCCGTCTTTTTCGCGGGTGAACCCGCGCACGGTATACATGGTCGGGCGGTCGGTCAGATCGATGTTGAATTTCTGCTCGATCAGCTTTTCGAACTGCGGGCTCAAGAGGTCGTCTATCACCGCCTTGAAGCGGCCTTTGATCTGCAGTTCGGTTGGGGGATGCGAGCCGGGACCGGGCAGTGCAGGAAAATCAGCGGCAATGCCAGCAAGCTCGGCCTCGGGCACAAAGCCAGGAACAACCAGATGCTCGTAGGGATCAAGAGCAAGGGGCGTAGCTGAGAGAGCGGCAAAATCAAGCATGGCGATAACCTGAACCTGGTGGCGGGGGCGAATGCGTCTCGCGACGCCCCGTATTAGCACCATCGCGCGGCTTTGACAGCGCAAAACCACTGCGACAAAATGTTAGGCGCGTGCCAAAGCTGCGTCAACAGGAAAAGCTAATATACGAAGAGCTGGCGGGCTGCTCATGCACAGCCCGCCGTTGCGCCCCAGCTTTGAGCGGCTTCCTCAATTGAAGGTGTAGGAAGCTCCAGCCACCACGCCAATGTCTTTGGTGATGGTCGCGGGCGCGAAAGATGCCGAGAGGTTATAGCGCCAGTGATTATCGTCCGAAGTATGGCCAAGACCGAAGGCCATGCCTACTTTGCCATGATAATAGGAGG
>DAICZI010000136.1 GCA_027311205.1 Beijerinckiaceae bacterium
AGCACAAACACATTGAGCGCCGGTGGCAGCGAGGCCATCAGCATGGCGGTATAAGTCCAGGTGCGGCCAAAATCGCCATGTAGCGACAAAATCAGCCAGACCAAAGCGGGGTGTATCACCAGTTTGATGAGAGTGAGCACCGGCATGACACCGCTCAAGCGCCGGATCGGGCGCAGCGACACAGTGACGCCGAGCGTGAACAGGGCGCTGGGTGCGGCAGCGTTTTGCAGGAACAGCAACATTTTGCCGATGGCGGGCGGAGGCACAAAATGCCCGTAGGCAGCCGCTACGGCGACGAAGGTAGCAATGTTGAACGGGTGGGTGATAATGCGCCACACCACCAGTCGGGCGGTTTGGCCCAACGTCATGTGTTCGGCGCCTGACAGCGCCATCAGAAAAGGCACCAGCGAAAACAACAGGATGCTGTCAAACACGAAAATCAGCGCAGTGGGCACCGCCGCTTGTGGCCCCAGCGCGGCCAGCGTCAGGCCAGGCCCCATGTAGCCTATGTTGGAATAGGCACCGGCCACGCCCTGAATCGCGCCTTCGGCCAGATTGCCTTTGCTCGCGATGAGTCCGGCCCCCAAAGCCAGGGCAAAGGCCAGCGTGGTGCACGAGGTGGTGCTCACCACGAAGCGCCAGTTGCCGAGTTGGGCGAGCGGCACGACGGAAATGAGGTTGAAGAACAAGGCCGGGAGCGCGACATAGACGATGAAAACATTCATCCATCTCAGCCCGCTCTCATCAATATCAAACTGGCGGGCGCAAAAGAAGCCAAGCGCAATCAGGCCAAAAAACGGCAGCGCGAGGTTCAGCACGCCCTGAAGCGTCGGCACGAGGGCGCCAAACGCCAGCAAGCCCGCAACGCCGATCAGCGGCGCGAGGCTTTCAAGAAAGGGGCGAAGGCGAAAAGTGGACAAGGCAACAGGGGGCTGAACGGAATGATGCTGTAGTCACTTGCCGAATTTGCAGGCATTGTCACGCGCCAAAACGCGCGGCTTTTGCATGGCTGCCACGAGGGATGTGGGTAACGCGCCGGACGGTCAGGCGATCAGCGCGCCCGCTTGGCCGCCACAAAAGTATTCTGCATCAGCATGGCGATGGTCATCGGCCCTGCGCCGCCGGGCACGGGGGTTATCGCAGCCACATGGTCAAGCGCCTCGCTGAAGGCGACGTCGCCGACCAGTCTGGATCTGCCATCGTCACCCTCTATGCGGTTGATGCCGACATCAACAACGATGGCCCCCCGCTTCAGCCACGTACCACGCACCATTTCCGGGCGACCGACGGCGGCCACCACCACATCGGCGCGACGCACCACGTCGGCCAGGTCGCGGGTGCGCGAATGGGCGACGGTGACAGTCATGTCGCGTTGCAGCAGCAATTGCGCCATCGGCTTGCCCACAATGTTGGAGCGCCCGATCACCACCGCTTCCATGCCTTGCAGCTTCAGCCCCAGCGCCGAGGAAGCGGCCTCGATCAGGTGCAGCGCACCAGCAGGCGTGCAGGCAACCAGCGCTTTCTCGGTCTCGCCCGTGGCGAGCAGACCGACGTTGAGCGGGTGAAAGCCATCGACGTCCTTGGTGGGCGAGATGGCCGCGATGACTTTAGCCGCATCAATATGGCGGGGCAGCGGCATCTGCACCAGAATGCCGTGGATCGCCGGATCGTCGTTGAGGCTTGCAACGTGGGCTATGAGAGCAGCTTCCGGGGTTTCGGCAGGCAGATCAATCTGCACAGAGTGAAATCCACACGCCGCCGCCATTTTGCCCTTGGATTTGACATAGACCTGGCTTGCCGCATCTGAGCCGACCAGCACCACCGCCAGGCCGGGCTTCAACCCAGAGGCCGCAACATCGCGGCCAATGTCCGCGGTGATCAGCGCGGCGGCAGCCTTGCCATCAATCAAAAGCGCGTGCTGGCCCGAGGGTCGCAAAATTGGCGAGTGTGTCATGGGGAAAGCCTTTGCAAGAGCTTGGCGCTTATGGCGCGGCCAAGCGGTTCTCGCAAGCCATGCCTCTGAAAAAGGCGCCTCCCTGGCACGGTTTGAGCCTTACGACACTTTCGCCAGCTTGTGCTCGCGACGACGCGCGGGAGCGGCATCTGCCACCAGTTCGGCACGGCCAAAAAGATGGCCCTGCAACAGGTCGGCACCCCATTCCGCCAGCAAAGCGGCGGTTTCACGGGTCTCGACCCACTCCGCCACGACCAGAATGCCGAGATGATGGGCCAGGCTGACCATGGTGCGCACAAAATAGCGGTCATCGGGCGATGTCATCAAATTGGGCATGAACGCGCCGTCGATCTTGAGGATATCGACGTCAAGCTTTCGCAAATTGCGGAAGGATGTGTGACCGGCCCCAAAATCGTCCATCGCGACGCGCACGCCCAGCGCTTTCATGGCCTGGACAACATTGCAGGTTGCCTCAATATCCTCGATCGCGCTCGTCTCGGTAATTTCGACGATGAGTCGCGCCGCAATGCCCTCATGCAACGATAGTGCAGCTGCAAGATGGCGCGGCCAGTCCCGGTCGGCGAGCGTGCGGCTGGAGGTGTTGATGGCGATGGTCAGTGAAGGCTCGGCAACAAGCTGGGCCAGCACCAGTTCCAGAATGCGGTGATCAATCAGCCCGACGAGGCCCGCCTCTTCAGCCACCGGGAAGACATGGCCAGGCGCGATGGCTTTGCCGTCCCGGTCCACCATCCGCATCAGCGCTTCATGGAAGTGCGGCCTTCCGGTTTTCGCATCGACAATTGGTTGCAGCGCTAATTTGATGCGGCGTTCGTTCAGCGCGGCAACGATATCATCGGCGATGCGGGCATTGCGCAGGCGACGCTCGGCAAGTGACTGGTCACCATCAAACATCACGACGGAGGTAGTCGGCGAACGCTGCGCCTTTTCCAGCGCAGCTTCAGCATTATGCAGCAGCGATTGGGTGCTGCGCGCCTGAGGGCCAGAAATGCAAAGGCCAATCTTCACGCTGGTGGCCAACGGGCCGACGCTGGTCGCAATAGCACACCCCTCAATGGCTTTGCTCAGCCGTTCGGCAGCCATGCGCACCTGCTCGGCGTCGCAATTTTGCATCAGCACACCAAAGCAGGCACCAGCATAGCGACCCAGACAATCGCTGCTACGCAATCTGGCGCGCACCAGGTCGGCGAGGCCGGATAGCACCTCGTCGCCAGCGTCAAAGCCATGCGCCTTGTTGATGCGTCCAAGCGTCTGAACTTCCACCAGCATCACCGCAATGGCACCTTGGCCAAGGTCTTTGGCGTTCAGCGCGCGGGTCAGCCTTTCAACAAAAATCCGCCGCTCGAAAGCACCGGTCAAGGCGTCGAAAACTGTGGGCGAGCGACACTGGATTTCCCGCGAGCCGCGTTCCTGAATGAGGCGCACCACGCCATGCACCCGCAAGGGCTTCCGATCAGGGCCGCAAAACACCCGGCCGCTATCCTCAAGCCAAATCTGATGCCACTCGCCATCGGCAGCGTGCGGCAGCATCAGGCCATACTGTGTTCGAAAGGGCGCGCCCGCGCCATTGTCCAGCGGGGCGGCGGCGGCAACCGCCTCATCGCGACGCCCCGGACTCTCGGGCGAGACAAATTGTGTGAAAGAACTGCCATTTTGGAGGTGCAGCCCTGCGGCCGCGCCCAGCACGTCATCAAGGTTCGGCCCCCAGTGCATCATGTCCGTGGCAATGTCCCAATCATAGACCACTTCGCCAATGGAGGTGAGAATGGCCCGCGGGTTGGGCAGTTCGTGGTTATTGACGATGTCAGTCAGTAACGCTTGATTGGCTGGTGGCCCCACGATGATCTCCACTTGAGCCCCGGAATCCAAGCTCGTAATGCAGACCGACGATGCCGCACTTTCGTTAAAGAGTCATTGAACCGGTTGGTGAAACTCCGCTCGATCATCACCTTCGTCGCGGCGGCGCTGGCATGATTGTGAGCATGCCCGCCACGCTTGCCCGTACGTTGCAGCCTGTCAGCGAAGCGGCAAAGGTTTCATTGGCCGCCAACGCTGCGCGCAGCCGCGTTGACAGCCGTTCAAGTTTTGCCAGCGGCACGCTCGCCCCCCCGTTAATTTGCACAAGCAGGCGCTCCAGCGCCCGCAGCATGATTTCCTCTGGTGCGGCGCTCCAGACGGCGCAAGGCCCCGCAAAGCCATGCTTATGGGATTCCAGGCCCGCCTGCGCCAGAAAGGCCTCGGTTGTCGCCTCCAAAGCCGCATGTGCCCGCGCAGCGCGGCCTGCCAGCCGGTTCAGGGTTGCGTCCGTCAGGCCGAGTTGCGCCCGTGCTGCGGTAAGGTGTCGCAGCCTGGCGCGGTCAAAAGCGATATCATGGTTGGTCGGATCATCAAAGCTGGTAAAGTCGGCTGCGCGGCATTCTGCCGTGAGTTCGGCTTTGGAGACGCCCAGCAAGGGCCGCCAGAGCACCAGCCCCTCCAGCGGGCGCTGCGGAGCCATGGCCGCCAAGCCGCCAATGCCGCTGCCATGGGCAAGGCGCAGCAGTACGGTCTCGGCCTGGTCGTCGGCATGGTGCGCTGTCACCAGTCCATCTGCGCCGATACGCCGGGCGCATTCCACCAAAAGGTGATAACGCGCGGCGCGGGCACGCTCCTCGATGCGGGTGACAGGTTTTGCGCCCTCCCACCGCAACAGGTGGCAAGCAAGGCCGAGCTTTGCGGCCGCAGCCGCAACCGCCAGGCCCTCGCGTGCCGAATCAGGGCGCAGACCATGATCAACCTGCCCGACGCTCACCTGCGGGCCAGACGCTAGCGCCGCGCGCCAACGCGCCACCAGCGCCATCAGCGCCAGCGAATCACCCCCTCCGGAAACGGCGAGCAGCAGGTGCTGGGCCGTCGCCATGGGCCGAAACAGGTGATCAATGTCGTCGCGCGTCAGCACCCGTCGCGCCGCGCCTCAACATTGGCCTGCTTGATGGCGCTGGTGGATTTCGGATATTTCTGCGCCACCTGGTTCAGGGCGGCGCAGGCGTCTTCCTTGGCACCCAGCGCATTCAGGGCAATCCCCAAGTGCACCAGTCCGGAGGGCGCTTTCGCGGAGGTCGCAAAATCCGTCGATAGCCGCAAATATTGCTCCGCCGCTTGCCGATTGAGGTTTCGGTGCGTGTAGCTCAGCCCCAGCAAATAGAGGGCATCGGGCGTTCGTGCTGATTTGGGGTTTTTGTCGATGAAGCCCTTCAGCGCCAGAATTGCGTCGCGGTAGCGACCTTGATGATAGAGTGACAGACCCGATGCATAACTTGCATTCGGCGCGTTGGCGTCGGGGCTTGCCGCCGCACTGGAGGGCGTCTGCGATGTATCGAGGCCCAAAGGCCGTCCGAATGGCGCTTTATGATCACCCGCCGTGCCGACTTGCCGGGGTTCGCCTTGCCGAAGTGGTCGCGAGGGACTGGTCGTCCCCAATGCCTGAGGTGCCCCTGCTGCAGTTGGATGATCGGCCGGGTTGAAAGCGTCGCCCTGTTGGCGGTCGTGCGGCCCGCCTTTGGTGTCTGCCAGCGCTGGCGATGCGACCGATGGGCCAGCGGCAGGCATCTGCGCCAGCTTTTTTTCCAATTGGCGCTGATGGAATTGCAATTCCTGCACTTGCCCGGTGAGGCGGCGCACATCGCCTTCCAGCCGCTGCACTGTGAGCAGCAGCGATGTGGCGTCCGCCCCTTGATCC
>DAICZI010000137.1 GCA_027311205.1 Beijerinckiaceae bacterium
GATCAACACAGCCCATCACGACGTCATCAACCAGTCTGGTATCAAGCTGGCTGCGCTCACGTAACGCTTGAAGAACACCCGCCGCGAGCTTGAGCGTGCTCACTTCATGCAGAGAGCCATCCGGCTTGCCACGACCGCGCGGGGTGCGAACATGGTCGTAAATATAAGCTGTCGTCATGCCTGCCGCGCCTCCTAGACTCGATCAAAATGCTTCCGCTGGCAGTGCCATGACTGTCGTGGCACCGGTTGACAAACGCGCCAGTCGCAATCTCGTTTCAGGCAAAATCCGCTCCATGAAGAACTGCCCGACAATGAGCCGCGTCGCTATTGCGTCACTGGTGTCACCGTCAGCTTTCAGCTTCAGCGTCGCTTGCGCCATCAGCCCCCACATATAGCCCAGCGCAACCAGCCCGAACAGGTGCATATAGTCATAGGAGCCCGCTGCAGCATTGTCGGGATTGGCGAGCCCGTTCTGCATCAGCCAGAGCGTTGCCTTCTGCAAATCACCCAAAGCAAGACGCAGCAGGCCGCTGAAGGGGGCCATCGCCGGGTCGCTCTCCGTCTGACTGACGAAACCCGAGACCTCGCCAAAAAACGCCTGCACGGCGCGCCCGCCATCCCTGGGCAATTTGCGGCCCACCAGATCCAGCGCCTGAATGCCGTTCGCGCCTTCATAAATCATGGCAATGCGCGCATCGCGCACAAACTGTTCCATGCCCCATTCTTCAATATAGCCATGCCCGCCCAACATCTGCTGGGCGCGCACGGTGTTCTCAAAGCCGAGGTCGGTGAGCACGCCTTTCAAAATTGGCGTCATCAGGCCCAGCAGATCATCGGCCGTGCGTCGCATGTCTGCGTCCGCCGAGCGATGGGCAATGTCGCTGTTCAGCGCCGACCACAAGACGAAGGCGCGGGCAGCCTCGTTGAAGGCGCGGATGGTGAGCAAGGTGCGGCGCACATCGGGATGCACGATGATCGGATCGGCGGCCTTGTCAGGCTGCTTGGCGCCGGTCAAAGCACGACCCTGCAGGCGGTCACGGGCATAATTGGCGGCATTTTGATAGGCGACCTCGGAGACCGCGAGGCCCTGGGTGGTGACGCCCAGCCGCGCCTCATTCATCATGACAAACATGGCGTTGAGACCGCGATTGGCCTCGCCGATCAGAAAGCCGGTCGCCCCATCATAATTCATCACGCACGTGGAATTGGCGTGAATGCCCATTTTATGCTCGATCGAGCCGCAGGACACGCCATTGCGGGCACCAAGCTTGCCGGCTGCGTCCACCATGAATTTCGGCACGATGAACAGGCTGATGCCCTTGACCCCCGCCGGTGCGCCTTCGATGCGGGCCAGCACCAGATGGATGATGTTTTCGCCAAGATCATGCTCGCCCGCAGAGATGAAAATCTTCTGGCCGGTGATGGCATAGGTGCCATCGGCGTTGGGCACGGCCTTGGTTTTCAGCAGCCCGAGATCGGTGCCACAATGCGGCTCGGTCAGGTTCATGGTGCCGAGCCATTCCCCCGCCGTCATTTTCGCGGCATAGGTCGCTTTTTGCTCAGGCGAGCCGTGCGTCAGCAACGCTGCCAGCGCACCCTGGGTCAGGCCCGGATACATGGCAAAGGCCAGATTGGCCGAATTGGCAAATTCGCCGACCGCCGCACTGATGACATAGGGCAGACCCTGCCCGCCAAATTCGGGATCAACCGAGAGGCCGAGCCAACCGCCTTCAGCATAGGTTTTCATCGCCGCCTTGAAACCCTTCGGCGTCGTGACGCTGCCGTCGGCATGGCGCACGCAGCCTTCCCGATCGCCAGACTGGTTCAGCGGTTGCAGCACGCCTTCGCAAAGCTTGCCAGCCTCGCTTAAAACCGCGTCGACGAGATCAGGCGTCGCATCCGCAAAACCCGCGAGATTCGCATGCCGCTCGATGTGAAACACGTCGTTCAGCAAAAACCGGACATGATCGATCGGTGCCTGATAACTCGGCATGGCAAACATCCTCAAGCCTGAATGGCCTGCAGCAAGCATCGCCTGCCACAGCCATTGCGTCAATGGTTCATATATAAACCTTATATGAAACCAAGCCGCCGGGCAAGCGGGTTGCGGTAAATTCCCGCCATTGATGCCGTCAGGTCATGCGACCTGAAAATTCACGCCAGCGGCCGCAAGCCGAGCATGGGTGGCGCGCAATTCACCGATAGCATGGTCAAGCCCTGAGCGCTGGCGCTCCAGCAGGCTGATCTGGCTCAGAATCTGTTCCGGTCGCAAATGCAAATCAGGGGAAGGTTCAGATTGGCTCGGATCGCCGATCAGGTCGCGGATCTCGCTCAGCGTGAAACCAAGATCCTTGGCTTTCAGGATCATCTGCAACCGCGAGCGGTCGGCCGATGAATATAGCCTGGTTGTGCCACGGCGCATGGGTTGTAACAACTTACGATCTTCGTAAAACCTTAGCGTGCGGAGCGATACCCCGAAATGCGCTGCAATTTCAGAGATGGTGTAACGTTGTGACGATGCAGATAAATCAGCCAAACTATTACTTCTTTTTGATTTTCCGTGGGGCTGTGGGGTCATAATAACACCTGTCATAAAATGAGCCATCGAGACTGTTCGAGACATCTTTAACGCGAAAATTATAGCCCAGTTTAAGCATATTTCAAGTCATTTTACAACTTAAAAGTGCATTTATGGCACATACCTGTTCTGCGGCGGAACAATGGTTCCAAATCGGGACGCACGTGCCGCAAAGCCGCCTAGTGAGTGCTCCAAAGCGCTGATGCGCATGATGCATCAGGCATCGCGCTGACCTGGAAGATGCGCAGTTTAACCCATTGTTTACCATAAACCACGAAGAATGAGGCCACGGGGTGAAGATCAAAACCGACGCGATGATTCGCAAGCAGCGGGCCTGACGCTTCACATCGACAAGGGCAGAGGGCGAAGGTAGGCATTGCAATGAACGGATATCCGGCCTTTGACGATGATGCGGTGGATTTTGGCAGCGACGATTGGGAGCAGGAGCTTGCGCCGCGAGCCCGCCCTTCCAACGGGCGTGGCGAGGCAGGCGCGCGCCATGAGACATCGTCCCGGCCAGCTTCGTCTCATGATAGCCTTGAGGCGGTAGCCGCCCGGCTGGCGCGCTTTACCGGGCAGCGCGGCGCTGCTGATCAGCAGATGCCGGAATCGTCAAGTCCCCGCCGCCGGGCGCAACGCGACGTCGATCCCGAATATGCTGGCGAACTTGGCTTTGGCAATCTGCGGCGCCCGCGCTCCATCCGTGATCCTGAGGATGCCTTGGCCATGCGCGAGCCGCGCCAGCGCGCCTCTGCCCCTGATGTCAGTTCCCTGAACGAGACCCTGGCAGCGATGGATCGGCGTCATCGCGACAGTCAGAAGCGCACCGAGACGGCACTGGCGAGCATCAGCCAATGGATCGATGTCAATGAGGAACGGCGTGACCTTGATCGCCGGGCGCTCGAAACCGTAGCGCGCAAGCTGGATGGCGTGCATGCCGCGATGTCGGACGTCAATGGCGCTTCAGCCAACCAGACCCGCGCCGCCTTCGCGTCGTTGGCGCGCCGCCTTGAATCAATGGAAGACCGTTTGAGCACGCAGCAAAATGCCACGCCCGCCGACCAGGGGTTGCGGGTGGCCCTGGCACGGCTGGAAAATCGCATGGACGCGATGATGGTTCAGGCCCCGCCGCAACCTGATCTCGCCAAAGCGCTCAGCGCGTTTGACCGCAAGATCGACGCACTCAACCAGAAGATCGACAATTCCTCGCGCCCTGGCGCGCAGCCTGCCGCTGGTGCAAGCCCCCGTGCGCCGCAGGTGCGGGCCTCCGGGCGTGCGGCGATGATTGAAATGGCCCGCCGCCAGCGCGAACTGGAGGAGCCGCAGGCGAACCGGGCTTCCCCGATGGAAGGCGCGGCCCCGCGCTCAAACCTTGATGCCCGGCTTGAGGCCGTGGCTGCCCGCCTTGATGCCATTACTGCTGCACCGGCCCCGGTGCTGGATACGGCCCCGCTGACAGCCGAATTGCACCGCCTCACCTCGCGCATTGATGATCTCACGGGCCAAAGCCGCGCTGTGTCGGACACTGCGCCTGCCGCTGCCGAACTGGCAAAGCTTTCCGCCCGCCTGGATCAGATGGCGGCGCGCCCTGCCCCGGTGGCTGACGCCGCTGGCCAGAGCCGCGAGATTGCCGCGCTGGCGGCACGGCTGGAGGCTTTGGCTGCGGCTGACGCCAGGCGCGACGACGTTCATGCCGACATGAATGCCTCGCTGCGCGCATTGCCGGACCGGCAGGCCCAGATGGCAGCGCAATTGCGCGGCGATATTGTTGGCCTCAGCCGGGCTCTTGATACACTGCCCGACCGCCAGACCATTGCCGGCCTCGAAGAGGGCTTGCGCCATATTTCCGAGCGCATCGCGACGTCGCGGGGGGCGGGTGCCGCCGATGACCTGCTGCGCCCGATGGAGCAGATGACCCGCGACCTCCAGGCTGCCGTGCGCGATATGGATCCACGCGGCGCGCTTGAAAGCCTGCGCACCGAAATCCGCGATGTCAGCACCCGCATGCAGGAGTTGAGCGCGCTGCGGCCTGATCCTCAGAGCCTCTCGCAAATTTCCGCTCAGGTTGCTGATCTGCGCGAGGTGGTGAACGGCGTCGCCGCCAATCGCTTTCCCGCAGACAGGCTGGAGGGCCAGATTGCCGCCATAGGCGAGAGGCTCGACAAGATCGCGGCGCAGACCGCAGCCCCGGCGTTTGGGCGCGCGCCCAAGCCGGACATTTCCGGGCTGGCCGCCGATATTCGCGGCATGGTTGATCGCGCGATGCCGACGCAATTGCTCGGCTCGCTCGACCAGCGCCTGAAAGAGCTTGATGCGCGCATCGCGGAAGGCGTGATGTCGTCGCCACAGGCCGAACCCAGCGCGGCGCTGGCCGACCGCATGGACAGGATGCAGGCTTCGCTCGAGCAGCGCATTGCCGAAAAGCCCGCCGCCATTGTTGACCAGGGCCCTATCACCGCCCTGGCCGACCGCCTCGACAAGATGCAGGCCACCCTTGAGGTACCGCGCGAGACAGCCTTTGATCTGGCACCCTTTGAAGGCCTGCTGCGCGAGATTTCCCAGAAAATCGATTCGCCGCGCGCGACCGAACCGGAAGGCCCCTCACTGGCCGCCATTGAGGACTTGTTGCGGGATTTGTCGCAACGGGTCAGCCAACCGCCGTCAGGCACGAATGCCAACGTAGATATTGCCCCGCATCTGGCTGACATTGCCGACCGCCTGGCCCGTTCGGATCAGGGCCTGAATCATCTCGGTGAAGCCACTGAATCGCAGTTCGCACGGCTTTCGAACCGCATTGACGCGGTGCAGGCGGCGGTGTCGCGCCAGATGGAAGCCGGTGCGCCCACCGCAATTCAGGGTCAAGACGCGGCGCTGGGCTCGATTGTTGCCACTATGGAGACCCTGAGCCAGCGCATTGACGCGGTGCGGGCCGCAAGTATCACCCCTGAAACTTTCGAGACCATGCTGGACAGGCTGGTCGAGCGCATGGATGCGGCGCGCGGGCCGGCCGCCAGCCCCGCCGAACTGAAAGCCCTCGAACAGCAGATCGACATCATCGCCCTTGAGGTGCAAAAATCCAGCGCGACGGGTTCAACGCTGGCCCATCTGGAAC
>DAICZI010000138.1 GCA_027311205.1 Beijerinckiaceae bacterium
GCCAATGAACCAGGCATCGCGGGAGTCCTGGCTGGTGCCGGTGTTTCCCGCCACCTGCCAGCCTGGCACTCGCGCGCGGGTAGCGGTGCCGCTCTGCACCACCCGCATCATCATGTCATTCATCATCGCCACATGCTCGGGGCTGATGACACGGCCCAGGCTCCAGCTTTTGAAACGGTACAGCACCCGGCCATTGGTGGTGTGCACATCGCGGATAATATGCGGCAGCACCGCAATGCCGCCATTGGCGAACGGAACATAGGCCGACACCATTTCAAAGGGCGAAACCTCCGAGGTGCCCAGCGCAATCGAGGCATTGGGTTGCAGTTGCGACAGGATGCCAAGCCGATGCGCCGTATTAATGACATTGCGCGGGCCATATTCAAGGCCAAGGCGCACCGCGACGGTGTTGATCGAATGCGCCAGCGCATGACGCAGTGTCACCGGCCCCTCATAATGGCGTTCATAGTCCTCTGGTTTCCAGCCGCGCACGTTGATGGGGGCGTCATCGCGGATCGAATCGGGGGTAAGGCCCCCTTCGAGGGCGGTGAGATAGACGAAGGGCTTGAACGACGAACCGGGCTGGCGCTTGGCCGCGATCGCCCGGTTGAACTGGCTTTGCTGATAGGAACGGCCACCCACCAAGGACAGGACGTCGCCCTGCATGTCCATCGCGACCATGGCACCCTGGCTGACGTGGTCTTTGGTGCCGAATTTGTTGAGTTCGTCAGTCAGCGCTGTATCTGCCACGCGCTGCAAGGCTGGATTGATGGTGGTGTCGACGACAATGTCATGGTCAATCGCGCCGAGCTGGTCGCTCAGCGCATCCATCACGTAATCGGCGACGTAATTGACCTGCCCGCCATTCGTATCCTTGATGGCATGGGCGGGATTGGCGAGCGCGACCTGGGCTTGCGCCTCGCTGATCTTGCCTTGCGCCGCCATGGCGGTAATCACCAGATTTGCGCGGTTTTCGGCAGCGGTGGGGTTGTGATTGGGGGCCAGGCGGGTTGGTGCCTTCATCAGGCCGGCCAGCATCGCCGCTTCAGGCAGGGTCACATGGCGCGCATCGACCCCAAAATACTTGTGGGCAGCCGCCTCGACGCCATAGGCACCCGAGCCAAAATACATGCGGTTGAGATAAAGCTCGAGGATCTGATCCTTGCTGTATTTGTGCTCAAGCCAGAGCGCCAGGATCATTTCCTGAATCTTCCGCGACAGGGTGCGCTCCTGCGTCAAAAACAGGTTTTTGGCGAGTTGCTGCGTCAGGGTCGAGCCACCCTGCAAGCCGCCATGGCCGGAAAGATCATGAAAAAGCGCGCGCGCAATGCCGATCGGATCAATGCCAAAATCGGAATAAAACCTTCTGTCTTCAATGGCGACAAAGGCTGCAGGCAGATACGGCGGCAATTGGCTGATCCGCACCGCCGCCCCGCCTGAATCACCGCGATTGGCGAGCAGCGTGCCATCCGACCCAAGAATGGCGATGTTGGGCGGGCGCTTGGGCACGGCGAGTTGATCAATCGGCGGCAGGCGCGAACCGTAATAAAACAGGATGCCGCCAAACCCGATGGCACCCCAGATGCCCAAGACGAAAACCCAATAGGTCAGCCTGCGGAGCAACGAACGTCTGGGCCGCCGACGGCTGCTGCCGCCCCTAGCGGCCTTGACGGTGCGCGTCTTGCCTTTCGTCGGAATCGCCCGGTCATCGCGGGTGGCGCGAAGCGCACCATCGCCACTGTCGCGCCCGTCACCTCCAAGTGACGGCTCGATTCTCGAACCCGATCTATTGCCCTTGCGTGCCATCTTGTCTCCACGCGCCTTTCGACGCGATGCGGTTTAGCCTCATCAAAGACGCTTCGCCAGCGGCAAAATCTCGCGCTGCTCCCGCATCAGACGCGAAAGAGGTGAATCAAAGCATCACGCTGCTTGAAAATCGCGGCTCATCCGTCCAATGTCGCGCACCAATTATTCCAGGCTCACATTATACAGGATACCTGCCATGAAAGTCACGCTCGAACGCGCTGCGCTCCTCCGCTCGCTCGGCCATGTCCATCGCGTTGTCGAGCGACGCAACACCATTCCCATTCTGTCGAATGTGCTTTTGAAGGCGATCGACGGCGAAGTGCGGCTGCGCGCGACTGATCTTGATCTGGAAATGACCGAATCTCTCAAAGCTGACGTGGCCCAGCCTGGCGGCGTCACTGTCCCAGCCCACACGTTCTACGAGATTGTCCGCAAATTGCCGGAGGGCGCGCAGATTTTGCTGGATGCGACGGGGGAGACAGGGCAACTGACGCTGCGTGCCGGACGCTCGCGCTTCAATTTGCAGACTCTGCCCGAGAGCGATTTTCCTGATCTCAATGCCGGGACCATGACGCATGATTTTGCGCTGAGTGCCAAAGACCTCAAAACCCTGTTCGAGCAATCGCAGTTTGCCATCTCGAAGGAAGAGACCCGCTATTATCTCAACGGCATTTACATGCACACGCTGGAGAGCGATGGCACCACCCGCCTGCGCGCGGTGGCGACCGATGGTCACCGACTCGCCCGCATTGAAATGCCCGCCCCCAAGGGTTCGGAAGGCATGCCCGGCATCATCATTCCGCGCAAGGCGGTCAGCGAGGTGCTGAAACTGTCTGAAGATGGTGAAGCGCAGGTCATGGTTGAGATCGGCACCGGCAAGGCGCGCTTCACCTTCGGCGAAGTTGTGCTGACCACCAAACTGATCGACGGCACCTTCCCCGATTATGCCCGCGTCATCCCGGCCAGCAACTCCAGGCGTCTGACCGTCGAACGCCAGCCGTTTGCCGCGGCGGTGGACCGGGTCTCGACCATTTCCTCCGAGCGCGGTCGCGGCGTGAAAATTGCCATCGGTGACAATAAACTGACGCTGTCGGTAAATAATCCTGATAGCGGCTCGGCCTCCGAAGAGCTTGAGGTCGATTATGATTCCACGCCCCTCGAGATTGGCTTCAACTCGGCCTATCTCATGGACATCATCACGCAGATGCAGGGGGATACGACCCTGTTCAAGCTCAATGACACCGGATCAGCCGCGGTCATTCTCGATCGTGATGGCGCGGCAGCGCTTTACGTGCTGATGCCGATGCGGGTGTAGCGGAGCGTGGCGGGGTGCCAGGAAAATGCTGCACGCCCCGCAAGTGCGTCGCCTGTCGCTGAAGGATTACCGCTCGTTCGCGACGCTCGATCTTGATATTGTCGGCCGTATGGTGGCGCTCTGCGGCCCCAATGGCGCTGGCAAGACCAATATTCTGGAAGCGCTGTCACTGCTCTCGCCCGGGCGCGGGTTGCGCCGGGCCGCGCTGGGCGACTGCGCCCGCATCGGCGGCGGTGGCGGCTTTGCGGTCAGCGTCCTGATCGGCGATGAGGAAGCCAGCCTGCAACTCGGCACCGGGCTTCTTCCCGGCGAGGTCGGGCGCAAGGCGCGCATCAACCGCGAACCGGTGGGCTCGGCGAGCGCCTTTGCCGAACATGTCCGCGTCTTATGGCTGACGCCCGCGATGGACGGCCTGTTCAACGGCACGCCCGGCGAGCGGCGGCGTTTCCTCGACCGTCTGGTGCTGGCGCTGGATTCCGGCCACGGCGCGCGCGTCACCGCACTGGAGCGGGCTTTGAGCAGTCGCAATCGCCTGCTCGAAGCGCCCTGCCCTGATCGGGCATGGCTTGATGCCTGCGAGCGCGAGCTTGGCGAGGTCGCCGTTGCGGTTGCCGCGGCGCGCCGCCAGGCGGTGAGCAAGCTCAACGGCCTGATTGCCAGCCATCGCGATGAGGCGTCGGCTTTTCCGTGGGCCGAACTGGCGCTGCAAGGCGAGCTTGAAGCCGCGCTTGAGACATTGCCAGCGCTGGAGGTCGAAGATCGTTATTCCGAAATCCTGCGCCTCAGCCGCGCCCGCGACGCCGCCGCAGGGCGCACATTGCGCGGGCCCCACGCCAGCGATCTGGCGGTGCGCCACGGCCCCAAGCAAATCGAGGCCGGTCGCGCCTCGACCGGCGAGCAGAAGGCGCTGTTGACCGGCCTGGTCATCGCCCATGCCCGGCTGGTGGCGGAAATGAGCGGCATCGCGCCGCTGCTGCTGCTTGACGAGATCGCCGCGCATTTTGATCCGCTGCGGCGGCGCGCGCTGTTTGATGAACTGGCAAGCCTCGGCGGGCAGGTCTGGATGAGCGGCGCTGACCCGCAGCACTTTGCCGATCTCCCCGAACATGCTATGGTTTTTCAGGTTGAAGCTGGGACTGTCAGACAGCGTTGAGCGAGGCCGCGTCGAGCATGTCGAAAACCGCTTTCCTTGGGACGGAGACGCTGCAAACGAGCGCATTTCCGGAGTAAAATACGCCTCACGAATCAGTCACCCGCAACGCGTTGGCCTACGATGGCCCGCAGGCGAAAGCCTTTTTGAAATGCGAAAGTCTTTTTGAGATGAATGAACACACAAGTGCTGCTGGCGCGATTCCGGTTGGGCCCGAATCCGATTACGACGCCAGTTCCATCAAGGTGCTGCGCGGCCTTGACGCCGTGCGCAAACGCCCCGGAATGTATATTGGCGATACGGACGATGGCTCAGGCCTGCACCACATGGTCTATGAGGTGGTGGACAACGCCATTGACGAGGCGCTGGCGGGACATGCCTCCCTCGTCACCGTCACGCTGGATGCCGAGGGCTCGGTGACCGTGACCGACAATGGCCGTGGCATCCCGACCGACATCCACCACGAGGAAGGTGTTTCGGCTGCCGAAGTGATCATGACGCAGCTTCATGCCGGCGGCAAGTTCGACCAGAATTCCTACAAGGTCTCGGGTGGCCTGCATGGCGTCGGCGTCTCCGTCGTCAACGCGCTCTCGACCCGGCTGGAACTGCGCATCTGGCGCGATGGCAAGGCGCATCTGGTGGAATTTGCCCATGGCGATGTGGTCGCGCCGCTGATCATCACCGGCGATGCGCCGATGGAGAACGGCAAGGCCAAACGCGGCACCGAGGTGAGGTTCTGGCCCTCGCCGGCCACCTTCACCATGATCGACTTCGATTATGCGACCATCGAGCACCGGCTGCGCGAACTTGCCTTCCTCAATTCCGGCGTCCGCATTGTGCTGACCGACCGGCGCCACGCTGAGGAGCGGCGCGAGGAACTGTTTTATGAGGGCGGCCTTGAAGCCTTCACCCGTTATCTCGACCGCGCCAAGACCGCGCTGCTCTCCAAACCGATTTTGGTGGCAGGCGAGCGCGACGGCATCAATGTCGAGGTCGCGCTGTGGTGGAATGACAGCTATCATGAAAATGTGCTGGTCTTTACCAACAACATCCCGCAGCGCGATGGCGGCACGCATCTGGCTGGGTTTCGCGCCGCACTGACCCGGCAGATGACCGGCTATGCCGAGCGCTCCGGCCTCACCAAGCGCGAGAAGGTCGATCTCACCGGTGATGATTGCCGCGAGGGCCTGACGGCGATTATCTCGGTCAAAGTGCCCGATCCGAAATTTTCCTCGCAGACCAAAGACAAGCTGGTGTCGTCTGAAGTGCGCCCGGCAGTGGAAAACATTGTCAATGACCGGCTTGGCATCTGGCTGGAAGAACATCCGGGCGAAGCCAGGATCGTGGTCGGCAAGGTCGTGGAAGCGGCCGCAGCGCGCGAGGCCGCCCGCAAGGCACGCGAACTCACC
>DAICZI010000139.1 GCA_027311205.1 Beijerinckiaceae bacterium
GCCCTTCTGTTATCGCAGCAGTTTTGCGATGTCCAGCTTTATTGCGTGGGCTTTAGTGCGCGGCCGCCATTTGGTCAGGTTTGGCACCACGGGCATTGCGCACGGCCAGCTTGTTCAGTGCTGCAAGATAGGCGCGCACCGAGGCGACCAGCGTGTCTGGATCTGCCCCGCGCCCGATCACCGACTTGCCCTCCTGCGATAGTCCCACCGACACTTCCGCCTGCGCGTCCGTGCCTTCGGTGACGGCATGAACCTGATAAAGATCGAGCTTGGCCTCATGGGGCACCAGTTTTGCGACCGCATTGAAGATGGCGTCCACCGGGCCGTTGCCGGTCGATTGGCAGGTGACATGGGTGCCATCAATATCCAGCGTCAGGGTCGCCGATTGCGGCCCCATGGTGCCAGCGATCACGGTCAGGGCCACGAGCTTGACGCGGTCATGGGCGCTGCCGATTTCATTATCGGCCAAAGCTTCAATATCCTCGTCGTAAACAATCTTCTTGCGGTCAGCGAGATCCTTGAAGCGCTTGAAAGCGTCGGCCAGCGCATTCTCGCCGAGATTGTAGCCCAGTTCCTTCAGCTTCTCCTTGAAGGCGTGCGACCCGGAATGCTTGCCCATCACCAGCGAGGTTTTTGACACACCGACGCTTTCAGGCGTCATGATCTCGTAGGTGGAGGCGTTTTTCAGCATCCCGTCCTGATGGATGCCGCTCTCATGTGCAAAGGCGTTGCGGCCAATGATTGCCTTGTTGTACTGCACCGGAAATGACGTCACCGCCGACACCAGTTTGGCCGCGCGCGTGAGATATTTCGGATCGACGCCGGTGACATAGGGCAAGGCATCGCCGCGCGTGCGGATGGCCATGACGATTTCTTCGAGCGCGGCATTGCCAGCCCGCTCGCCAATCCCATTGATGGTGCATTCCACCTGCCGCGCGCCGCCGCGCACGCCCGCCAGCGAGTTGGCGGCCGCGAGGCCGAGGTCATTGTGGCAATGCACCGAGAAAACAGCCTTGTCGGAATTGGCGACGCCCATGCGCACCTGCTCGAACATCGCCTGATATTCATCGGGCGTGGCGTAGCCGACGGTATCGGGCAGATTGATGGTGGTCGCTCCGGCCTTGATGGCTGCATCGACGCAGCGCTTGAGGAAATCCAGCGGTGTGCGGGTGGCATCCATGGCCGACCATTCGATATCTTCGGCAAGGTTGCGGGCGCGCGTCACCGAGGCGACGACCAGCGCCAGCACTTCGTCCTCGGATTTCATCAACTGATATTTCAGGTGGATCGGCGAAGTTGCGATAAAGGTATGGATGCGTCCGCGTCTGGCCCCTTTGACCGCCTCGCCCGCCCGGTCAATATCCTTGAAACCGGCGCGGGCCAGCCCGGCGACGGTGGCGTTTTTCACGCGGGCGGCAATGGCCTGCACCGCCTCGAAATCGCCATCGCTGGCGATGGGAAAGCCCGCCTCGATAATGTCAACGCCCATGGTGTCGAGCAAATCGGCGACTTCAAGTTTTTCATCAAATGTCATGGTCGCGCCCGGCGATTGCTCGCCATCGCGCAAGGTGGTGTCAAAGATCAGCACTTTGTCGGCATTATGGGCAATTTGTGTCATGGCTCTTGTCCTGAGGATGGTGCCCGTCGCATCATGGCGCGGGCCTGGAAAGGGAGATCATCTCGAAAAACCCCTGCAGGCCTGGGCAAATGCCCGTGAGGCCTCAGGGGCGAGGAAGCAGCAGGCCAAGCCGCGAACCGGTGAGGGTGCGCGGGGCGTGGGCTTGGTTCGTGAGGGGCACAAAATGCGGCACGCGAAGACCATGGGCTGAATTGCAGAGCCAGCTTAGCCCAAAGGTGCGGGTCGTGGCAAGACCCTTCTCGCCCTCGCGGAAGACCTGTGCCCGCAGGGTGGATGTGAGAGTCTCTGCCCATTGCCAAGCGCCGAGCTTGCCTTTAGGAAGCTCGTTAGTTCTTTCCCGATCATGGAGCTGTCGGATGGCCGTTCGCCGTCTCGCTGAAATTCAGCCAGAAAGCTTTGCCTTCAGCCCGGAAAATCTGAAGTGGTGCCAGGCGCAAATCGCCAAATATCCCGAAGGGCGGCAGGCCTCGGCGGTGCTGTCGCTGCTATGGCGGGCGCAGGCCCAAAATGACTATTGGCTGTGCCGGCCCGCGATTGAAACGGTGGCAACCATGCTCGGCATGGCCCCGATTCGCGTGCTCGAAATCGCCACTTTCTATTCGATGTTCAATCTTGAGCCGGTCGGCAAGTTTTATGTCCAGCTTTGCGGCACCACGCCCTGCGCTTTGCGCGGTGCCGACGCAATCCGCAAGGTCTGCGAGACGAAAATCGGCCCGCAGCGCCACGTGTCGGCCAACGGCTTGTTTGCGTGGAGCGAAGTCGAGTGCCTGGGTGCTTGCTGCAACGCGCCGATGGTGCAGATCAATGATGATTATTACGAGGATTTGACGCCCGAATCCTTTGCGCAATTGCTTGATGACCTTGCCGCAGGCAAGCCCGTGCGCAAGGGCTCGCAAGCGGGCCGCATGTCCTCCGAACCGGTCGGCGGCGATACTACGCTGACTGATGGCAAACTTTACGACGGCTCTGAACTTGGACCCTGGAAACAGCGTTTTGAGGCGGTCGACACCGTCAAACAGCCCGGATAAAGACCATGCTTGCTGACAAAGACCGGATTTTCACCAATCTTTATGGCCGCCAATCGCCTGGCCTGAAGGCTGCGATGCAGCGCGGCGCGTGGGATGGGACAAAATTCCTCATCGATCAGGGCCGCGACTGGATCATCAACGAGATGAAAGCCTCCGGCCTGCGCGGTCGCGGTGGCGCGGGCTTTCCCACCGGCCTGAAATGGTCGTTCATGCCCAAGCCTGATCCGGCGCGGCCTTCATACCTCGTCGTCAATGCTGACGAATCCGAGCCCGGTACCTGCAAGGACCGCGAGATCATGCGCAATGATCCGCATCTGCTGGTCGAGGGCTGCCTGATCGCCTCGATGGCGATGGGCGCTCATGCCTGCTACATTTACATTCGCGGCGAATATATTGCCGAGCGCGACGCGCTGGAGCGTGCCGTGGCCGAGGCTTACGACGCCAGACTGATCGGCAAGGACAACGTCCACGGCTGGCCCTTTGACCTTTATGTCCATCATGGTGCTGGTGCCTATATTTGCGGTGAGGAAACCGCCTTGCTCGAAAGCCTTGAGGGCAAGAAGGGCATGCCGCGCATGAAGCCGCCATTTCCGGCGAACATGGGGCTTTATGGCTGTCCGACAACCGTCAACAATGTCGAATCGATCGCTGTCGCGCCGACCATCCTGCGGCGCGGAGCCGCGTGGTTTTCGTCCTTTGGCGCGAAAGGCAACGCTGGCACCAAGCTTTTCTGCATTTCCGGCCATGTCAACAATCAGTGCAATGTCGAAGAGGCGATGTCGATCACGTTCCGCGAACTTATCGAGCGGCATTGCGGCGGCGTGCGCGGCGGTTGGGACAATCTGCTCGCCGTCATCCCCGGCGGTTCCTCGGTGCGCTGCGTGCCCGCCGACCAGATCATCGACACGCCGATGGATTTTGATTCGCTATCAAAACTACGCTCGGGCCTTGGCACGGCGGCAGTGATTGTCATGGACAAGTCCACTGACATCGTGCGGGCGATTGCGCGGCTGTCGTATTTCTACAAGCACGAGAGCTGCGGCCAATGCACGCCTTGCCGCGAGGGCACCGGCTGGATGTGGCGTGTCGTCACAAGAATGGCCGAGGGCAGGGCGCAAAAGCGCGAGATCGACATGCTGCTCGATGTTTCCAAGCAGATCGAGGGCCACACGATCTGCGCACTGGGCGACGCCGCAGCATGGCCGATTCAGGGTCTGATCGCCCATTTCCGCCCGGAAATCGAGCGACGCATCGATCAATACGCTGCCAATCCCCATTCCGATCCGGTGATGCTGGCGGCGGCTGAATAAAGCCCAAATAGGCTTATACCTCGCCATGACGAAAGATTGAGTTCAACAAAGTTCAAAAAACTTTACCCGGCCTCAATCGGCTTTAAGGTGCGCGCGCAGCCATACACAATACCGGGGCTGTTTCTTGCAAAGCGCGGCTCGCGTAAACGGTGGCCGGGCAATAGCGCCAAAAAGATAAGTGCTTGCTGTCACCGCGAAAAATTCCTTTTGATTGGAAATCATATAAGAACCTGGCGGCCAAACCGTTTTTCCCACATTATAGAACCCAATGATGGCGTCGTTATTAACCCATCTTATTCACCGGGCCGTCGAATCTGGCTGGCGGATGTAGCTTAACGTATTGATTTCGTGTATGGATTGGTTGCTTACGCCAGCCATTCACAAACCAAACAATCGGCCACACCAGCCATGTCCCTCGATAGCGCTCCAGGCTTTGCTTTTCCAGCCGTTTCCCCGCAAAAAAGTGAACGCAGCCTTTGATGGCGGGCGGATTTCTTCTGACGGCGGGGTGATGCTGCTTGCGGCGGTGGAGCGACGGTTGGGCCTTGCTGACAGGCTCGCCGCGCTCATCGCCGATCCGCGCGATCCCGCCCGCACCATCCACAGCACGACCAGCCTGATCCGCGCCCGCATCTTCGCCATCTGCTGCGGCTATGAGGATTGCGATGATCTTGATCACCTCCGCGACGATCCGGCTTTCAAGGATCCGGCTTTCAAACTGGCCTGCGGGCAACTGCCCGATAGCGGCCACAAGCTTTGCTCGCAGCCAACTTTGTCGCGCTTCGAGAACCAGCCGTCGTTTCGCGAGATCGTTGCGCTCGGCCATGGCTTGATCGATTTCTATTGCGCCAGCTATGCCACGCCACCCGAGGCGGTGACGCTGGATATTGACGACACCTGCGACGTTGCCCATGGCCACCAGCAATTGTCCCTGTTCAACGCCCATTATGACGAGCGCTGCTTTTTGCCGATCCATGTCTATGACACCGCGACGGGGCGACCGGTGGCGGTGATCCTGCGGCCTGGCAAGACCCCGTCGGGCAAGGAAGTGCGTGGCCATTTGCGCCGGATCGTGCGCCGCATCCGCCGCCACTGGCCCCAAACCCGGCTGACCATCCGGGGCGATGGCCATTATGGCCGCCCCGAGGCGATGCAATGGTGCGAGGACAATGGCATCGATTATGTCTTTGGGCTGTCCGGCAACAGTGTTTTGTCAGGCCTCGTCGACGTCGCGGCCGACGATATCCGCACCCGCCGGGCGCTGGGCAACATGCCGGTACTGCGCGGCTATGGTGAGGCGCGTTACGCTGCCGGAAGCTGGAAGAAGCAGCGCCGGGCCTGTGCAAGGATTGAAGCCACCGCGCTTGGCCTCGACATCCGCTTCGTGGTCACCAACATTGCCGCTGGTTCGCCCGAGCATATCTATGATCAGCTGTATTGCGCGCGCGGAAACATGGAAAACCTGATCAAGCTGCACAAAAGCCAGCTCAAATCCGACCGCACTTCATGCCGCTCGCCGCTGGCCAACCAAATGCGCCTGATCCTGCACACCGCCGCTTACTGGCTAATGCTGCGGCTGCGCGATGCCATTCCCAAGGCGCAAGCCCTGGCGGTGGCTGAGTTCAAGACGATCCGCGAACGGCTGCTGAAAATCGGCGTCCGGGTGATCGAGACCG
>DAICZI010000013.1:0-692 GCA_027311205.1 Beijerinckiaceae bacterium
GATTTAGCACAGGGAATCCATCCAGTGGCAAACCGGCATGGGCGCCAGATTTGGTGAGGGCAATTTGCCCATGAAGGCGCTCATAATCAGGGTCGCCGATCAGCTCTACCGCGGACATGCCGTCAGGCACCCAACAACTTGACGGTACCACCAGGACAAGGTGTATCATCATCGAGCGTCGTTTCCGTTACGGGGGGTTTGCATCGGATGCGGCAGCGGGTATCACCATCGCCAATCTCCATCCCAATCCCCGCCCGCTAGCGCACCATGTTTCGACAACGACAGGATGACGCGTATCATGGTCGTCGTCCCGTGCACTGAAAAAGCGAGGATTTCCATGGCCGATATAACAACCGACGTGATGATCATTGGCACAGGCCCGGCGGGCTCATCAGCAGCAGCACTGTTGGCGTCCTACGGTATCAACATCTTGATCATCAATCGGTACCGCTGGCTGGCCAATACGCCGCGCGCCCACATCACTAATCAGCGGACTATGGAAGTGCTGCGCGACCTTGGTCGGGAAGTGGAAGATGAAGCCTACATGTATGCTTCGGCGCAGGATCTGATGGGCGAGAACGTGTTCTGCGAGAGTTTGGCAGGGGAAGAACTGGGCCGCATGAAAAGCTGGGGGAAGAGTCCCCAATCACGCGCCGAACATCAACTCTCGTCACCCTGCCATATGTGAACGA
>DAICZI010000013.1:702-12432 GCA_027311205.1 Beijerinckiaceae bacterium
CCACAAACTTTCATGGAGCCGATTCTTTTCAAGATGGCTTGCGCAAGCGGCGCGCAATCGCGCATGTCCTGCGAATACGTTTCTCATGTTCAAGATAAGGACGGTGTTACCGTCACGGTCAAAGATCGCCTCACCGACAAAAACTTCACAGTGAGCGCCAAATATCTTGTTGGGGCCGATGGCGGGAACTCGCTGGTCGCCGAACATGCCAGCTTGCCATTTGAGGGAAAAATGGGCGTGGGCGGTTCAATGAACATCTTGTTCCGAGCGGACCTCTCAAAGTATGTCGCGCATCGTCCATCCGTTCTTTATTGGGTCATGCAGCCTGGAGCCGATGTTGGCGGCATTGGCATGGGCCTCGTGCGTATGGTCAGGCCGTGGAATGAATGGCTGATCGTATGGGGGTATGACATCAACCAACCAGCCCCGACTGTTGATGCCGCAATGGCAACTCAGGTGGCGCGGCAGTTGGTGGGCGATCCCAAACTGGAAATCGACCTGATATCCGCCAATACATGGACAGTCAATAATATGTACGCCACCAGCATGCAAAAAGACCGCGTGTTTATCATGGGTGATGCTGCGCATCGGCATCCTCCATCAAATGGCTTGGGTTCCAATACATCTATTCAAGACTCATTCAACCTTGCCTGGAAACTTGCGGCTGTGCTCAAGGGCCATGCCGGGCCAAAACTGCTGGACAGCTACACGCAGGAACGGGGACCCATTGCCAAGCAGATTGTTACGCGCGCCAATCAGTCCATCGCCGAGTTCGGACCGATCTTCGAGGCTCTAGGCATGGATGGTGGCGTGGACCATGAAAAAATCCGTCACAACATGGATGCTCGCTGCGACGCTACGCCCGCAGCTGAAAAGCAGCGTGAGGCCTTGCGCAAAGCAATCGAATTCAAAAAATATGAGTTCGATTGCCATGGCGTGGAGATGAACCAGCGCTATGCGTCTGTTGCCATTGCTTCAGAAAGCAGCAAGCCGCCGGGCGATGGCATCGACATGGAACTCCACTATGTGCCAACGACATGGCCAGGCGCGCGCCTTCCTCATGTCTGGGTGTTCGGCAAAGATGGCAAGCCGCGTTCAACGCTGGACATTACGGGCAAAGGCCACTTTACGCTGCTGACCGGCATTGGCGGCGAAGCCTGGGCTGACGCAGCCAAGATGATCGGCAAGAAACTCGGCATGGACATAAAGGTGCGGGTCATTGGCCCGCGGCGTGATTATGAAGACCATGCAGGTGACTGGGCCAGCGCCCGTGAGGTGCATGACAGCGGCTGCATTCTGGTGCGCCCAGACCACCATGTGGCATGGCGCGCGATGAAAGCATCGGCCGATGCCGAATCGGAACTCTCAACTGCGCTCCTGAATATATTGGGACATTGAACATGGCTAAAGCTGCGACGGAGAAAAAGCCCGTTGTGAAAAAGAAGACCGAGCCGAATAAAAAGGCACTGGTCAAAGACAAATCAAAAGCTAAATACTATTTCACGGCGAAGAATTCCGTGAAGGTGGTACAGGATCGTTCCGGTCCCAAGGCCAACAAACGCGTGAAATATTTGGTCGACACGCTGGTTGAACACTTGCATGCCTTTATCAAGGAAGCACGTCCTACCATGGATGAGTGGATGTATGGGATTAATTATCTCACGCGCACCGGCCACCTCAGCACTGATTGGCGGCAAGAATTTATACTACTGTCGGATGTGCTTGGCATCTCCATGCTGGTTGAAACACTGAACCATGACAAGATGTCCGGCGAAACGGAATCGACGGTGCTTGGTCCCTTTTACGTCGCCAATGCGCCGCAATATCATAACGGGGCCAATATTTGCCTCGATGGCAAGGGCGTGCCCATCCTTGTGTACGGCAAGGTGACTGACAGCAGGGGCCAGATCATTCCCGGTGCGACGTTGGATGTCTGGCAGGCAAATGAAGACGGCTTTTATGATGTGCAACAGAAAGGCGTTCAACCTGACATGAACCTGCGGGGTGTTTTCACTTCCGATAATAAGGGCCGCTACAGCTTCCGCTCGGCCTATCCGCGCCATTATCCCATTCCCTATGACGGGTCAGTCGGCGACATGTTGAAGGCGCTGGACCGCAATCCCAACCGGCCGGCGCATTTACATTTCATGGTGTCGGCACCCGGCTACGAGAAACTTGTGACGCATATCTTCACACCGGATTGCCCGTGGTTGAAGGACGATGCGGTGTTTGGCGTGAAGGAAAGTCTGATTGGCGATTTCAGAATGGTGGATGATGCAAAACGATCAGCGGAATTGGGATTTCCAAATCCATTCTACGAAGTGGAGTGGAATATAGTATTGAGCAAAGCCTGAGCAACGGTGGTGCCGTCAACGTGTTAGGTGCCTGGCAGCAAGCCACGGGCAAAATCAATTATCAGCTCACTTTTATAGGAAATATATATTTAAGCCCCTGACTGGCGTGGCGGTCTATTGCTTATTTTGTTGAATGCGTTCGGATTTACCTCAAACCTAAGGAATGAGTTTTGGGCAATTATCAACGTGACATAGTATGAGCCATATGTTGATGTGCTCGCATTGGAGCAGTCGACATGTCGCAGCTATCGAATCCCATCTTTCACGACGAAGACTCTGGGCGCAGGTGGCTTGAGGCTCGGGTTTGGCCGAACGGTCCGGTCTGGCACCATTGCGGCGTCGTCGGACAGCCAACCCTCATGAAGGGCGAGACGACTCGCCCCGGCCTCTACCAGTGCAACGCGTGCCGAAGGCCTTTCACCGTGACGATGGGGACGCTCTACGAGAGCAGCAAGGTTCCCCTGGACGTCTGGCTCGCCGTTACGCACCTGATGATGTCAAGCAAGAAGGGCATGAGCGCCCTTCAGATCAGCCGAATGATTGGGAGGCCCTACAAGACTGTCTGGTTCCTCTGCCACCGCATCCACGAAAGTCTCAAAGCCTCTCCAACTCTCCCGCCTTCAGGCGGTCAGAACAAGGTCGTTGAGGCCGACGAGACCTATGTGGGTGGGAAGGCCAAGAACCGAGCATGGCGAGCGCCTGCCCCAAAGCAGCCCGTCCTGTCACTCGTCGAGCGTGAGGGAGACGTGCGTTCCTTTCACCTCGCGAAGGTCTCAGCGAAAACGCTTGGCCCGGTCATCCACGAGAACATCCACAAAGCGTCCACGCTCATGACGGACGAAAGCGTTCTCTATCCCAGGATAGGCAGGGCGTTTTCCTGTCACGGCACGGTCAATCACCCCGCCAACGAATATGCCCGTGCCTACTACTTCTGGCACACGAACACGGTCGAGGGCTATTTCAGCCTCTTGAAGCGAGCCGTGTTTGGCACCTTCCGCCACGTCTCCGAAGGTCATCGGACACGCCCGCTCCGTCGCCTTCCAGATGGCCGAGGTGGCCATTCCGAGAAATCTCCTCGCGGACATCCTGCGTATGATCGCGGAACTGCGGCCAACGCCGGTCACATCAACAGCATAGCGCATTCGGGTGTCGTGGGTCTGAACGATAACGACAGGAAAGGTGAGTCTCGATGACGAAAAATACCATGCCCTTCAGCCCTCGGAGCCATATTGGTCTTCCCGGAAGCCTTTCCGCACCGCGATTCGACCCGGCCATCTTGTCAACAAACGGAAATCAGTCCAGATTTGCTGTCGTACCGGCTTCTATCCGGGGCATGTCGAATGTACAGTATAGCACATGCTTGGTTCCGCGCACGTGAAGCCGTTTCTGTGCTCGACGCGAGTCGGCTGGGTCACGCGGAGAGAAAACTAACGAGGAGCGGCCGGAGGTCACGAATATTAGAGGCGCGGCTCACGGATTTTGGAGGGTTTGGTGGGTTCGGTGGCTTGGTTTAGGCCCCTTCGTGGATTGGTTGCAGATAGCGCCATGCGACATGTCTTCTATTGCATTCAGGTTTGAATCGCGACACGAGAAGCGGTTGAATGAGAGATGCGGCCCAGGGCAGCACAGGAGAGAACAGATGAAACATAAAATCTGCCAATTAAACCTGTCGTGCGCGCTGGTCGCAGCGAGTGTCTTGCTTGGATTGTCGTCGGCGAGAGCTAAGGTGATTAATCTTGTATGCGGTAGCCCGGGCTACTACAATAACTATTGGGTCGATACTTCTAGAAACACGATTACCGTCGAGGGGCGAGCGGCTGCGCCAGCGGTTAATACCGTAAAGTACTATGTTTATCCTGTTCAGATCACGCGCCTGACCTATAAATGGTTTGCGAATCCGCAGGCCCCAGAATTAAACTGGCAATATACGATTGACCGAGTCTCGGGCCGTTTCACCCAATACCTTCAGGTGGGGCGCGACCCCCCGCATTTTGTGAACTCGCATTGTTCGAAGGGTTCGACGCCGATGCCCGCGCCGAAACTTTGACCCTGGCA
This sequence comes from Beijerinckiaceae bacterium, assembly GCA_027311205.1. Taxonomy (GTDB): domain Bacteria; phylum Pseudomonadota; class Alphaproteobacteria; order Rhizobiales; family Beijerinckiaceae; genus REEB77. Next base: position 5,112 of record DAICZI010000013.1, read on the forward strand.
ATCGCTCCGATTTAAACTGAGATACTGCCGTCGATCGGGCGTGCAGAGCGGGAGAAACGGATGACCTGAAAACATCTTGCTGTAGGACTGGTCGCAATCGCGCTTTTGGCGTTCTCTTCTTCAAGCCCCCTCGGCTTCTTGGCCTCAGAAACGTCCATGCCACCAAACTTGGCCTTCCACTTGTAGATACTGGCATCGCTGACTCCGTGCTTGCTGCGCAGATCCGAGACCGAAATCCCAGCCTGGTGCTCTTTTGATATGCCAATAATCTGCTCTTCGCTAAATCTGTTCCGCTTCATCTCTCTGGTCCTCGTTGCCGGGCCAAAGCTGACTTCAATATGGATCTAGTCACAGGGGTACGGTCAATGCATCAACCTCTTGCCGGTTCGTGACCCGATGACGCTGGCGTGGAATGTGGCGGCTGCCATTCGAATGAAGCTTGAAAGGCATGATCCGCTCCCGACATTAAAATCGGAAGCCTTTTGCGCCGAAATTCCCCAAAAATCCCGCCCCACCTGCATCGCTGCAACAAAGTCGCACGGCGCACCGGGCCCTGCCGACGCCATGCACGCCCCCAATCTGGCGATTATTTAGGCGATTCTGCACCGTTATGCCCGCCGTTCTTGCAGTTCATGGCTCATGAGCTGACATCATAACGATGTAATTTCAATAAGTTATTTGTTGGCACCATGATTGCATCCACCTTTCTGCAGGCTGACCGCACTTTTCGCGGCAACAGGAGCAAAACAATGTCAGACAAGTTTAGAGTTTCACGCAGACAGCTTCTCAAATCGACCGCCGCTGGCGTGACAATGCTGGCTTCAGGCGGCATAGAACCCCTGAGCGCGCTGGCAGCCGGCACGCTGACCGTCGGTTTCATCTATGTCGGGTCGAAGGATGATTACGGCTATAATCAGTCGCATGCTGAGGCCGCGGCAACCTTCAAGAAAATGCCGGGCGTTAAAGTTGTCGAGGAAGAAAACGTCCCCGAAACCAATGCCGTAGTCGAGACCATGGAATCGATGATCAACATTGACAGCGCTTCATTGATTTTCCCGACGTCGTTTGGCTATTTCGATCCCTTCATGCTCGCCACCGCGAAAAAATATCCCAAGGTGGAATTCCGGCATTGCGGTGGCTTGTGGACGAAAGCTGATCCAGCAAATACCGGATCCTATTTCGGCTATATCGGCATGGGGCAATATCTCAATGGCATTGTCGCAGGCCACATGACCAAATCAAAAAAGCTTGGCTTTATCGCCGCCAAGCCCATTCCGCAGGTTCTGCTCAACATCAATTCTTTCCTGCTTGGGGCGCGGTCGGTGGATCCTTCCATCACGGTGAAGACCATTTTCACCGGTGACTGGAACTTGCCTGTCAAGGAAGCCGAGGCCGCCAATGCGCTGGCCGATCAGGGGATTGATGCGCTGACCATGCATGTCGACAGCCCGAAGGTGATTATCCAGACCGCCGCCGGACGCGGGCTTTATGTCTGCGGCTATCACGTCGATCAGGCGGCACTCGCGCCGACCAAATATCTCACCGGGGCCAATTGGAATTGGGCCAAGCCCTATCATGATTTCATTGAGGAGAAGCTTGGCAAAAAGCCGCTAGGTCAGTTCGTGCGCGGCGGCATTCCGGAAGGGTTTGTCAAGATGAGTCCACTTGGCGCGATGGTAACGCCGCCAGCCAGGAAACAGTTTGATGCCACACTGGCTGACATCATGAAGGGCGGTTTTGCCATCATCAGGGGGCCGATGAAGGACAACAAAGGCAATATTGTTGTGCCGGCGGGCAAAATCTATCCCGAAACCGCCATCGAACTGGAAAAGATGAACTATCTGCTGGATGGCGTGATCGGCTCGACATCCTGATCACCGCTCCCTTTGGCGTGGCCACATGAATCTGGCCGCGCCCCATGCCGAAATCTGGCCGCGCCCCATGCTGACCACACCCTGACGTGCATGAAGACGAGCTGAAGCATGAGCAACGCAAGCCCCGATACCCTGACCAACGCGACCGCAGTCTTGGTCGCGCGCCGCCCCGACGCGCTGGCCTCACTGGCGCGCCATGCCGAGGCCTTCGTCATTCCCGGCGCGGCACTTCTGGCAGGGCTCGGGGTTTTCTCAGCCTTTCTTGTGGTCTTGGGCAAATCGCCGTCGGCGTTTTTTCTGGCGGTCTATCTTGGCGGGTTTGGTTCGGCTTTCTCACTTGATAACTCGCTTACCCATGCCTCACCGCTCCTGCTGACTGCGCTTTGCGTGGCACTGCCAGCCCGGCTTGGCCTTGTGATCATCGGCGGCGAGGGAGCCTTGGTGCTCGGCGGTCTTGCCGCTGCCAGCATCGCGCTGCCCCTGCATGGAATGCCTTATTTTGTTGTCCTTCCCGCCATGGCGGCGGCAGGCGCGCTGGTAGGCGGGTTTTGGATCGGCATTGTCGGGGCGCTGCGCACTTTTCGCGGCGTTAATGAAACCATCAGCTCATTGCTGATGGCCTATATCGGCATTGCTTTAATGAACCAGTTGGTGGAAGGGCCGCTCCGCGATCCCGCGAGCCTCAACAAGCCCTCCACCTACCCGATTGGCGACGCCTATAGACTCGGCAATATTCCCGGCATGCAGGTGCATTGGGGGCTGGCCGTCGGCATTCTCGCTTGCATCGCCTGCTGGGCGCTGATGGAGCGCACGACCTGGGGGTTTGCTGCACGGGTGGCTGGCGGCAATGTCCGCGCCGCGCAGGTTCAGGGCCTGCCTGTCGGAAAGCTCATTCTGGCCTTCACCTTCATCGCGGGGGCTTGCGCAGGGCTGGCCGGCATGATCGAGGTTGCCGCCGTGCAGGGCGATGCCAATGCATCTTTGGCGTCAGGCTATGGCTATACCGGGATTTTGGTGGCGTTTCTGGCCCGGCAAAATCCGCTGGCGATCATTCCGGTGGCTTTCTTGCTGGGGGCGATTGATGCGTCGGGCAGTCTGTTGCAGCGCCACTTGGGCCTGCCGGATGCAACCGTGCAGGTGCTGCAGGGCATATTATTCATCACCATCCTGTTCTCTGACACACTTTACGGCCACATCAAATGGCTGAACCCCGATCTCTGGGTGAGGGCGCGGCCGTGAGCGGGCCTGCTGCCATTGGCCTTTGGGGGGTGCCGCTCGCCTTGATAGGCGGCGCGATCCGGGTCTCGACGCCGTATATTTTCGTGGGCCTGGGCGAAACCATCACCGAGCGCAGCGGACGCATCAATCTTGGCCAGGAGGGCACACTGGTCTTTGGCGCGATGATTGGTTACGGGGTTGCCATCATGACCGGCTCGCCCTGGCTTGGCGTTGCCGCCGCCTGCGCCTGCGGTGCGGTTTTTGGCCTGTTTCACGGCTGGATTTGCAGCTTTCCCAAGGTCAATGACATTGCCATCGGCATTGCGATGATGCAGCTCGGCGTCGGGCTGGCGATCTTTTTTGGCAAGCCCTTCATCGAACCCGCAGCCCCGCACCTGCCCGCCATTTCGCTGGGCTGGTGGAGCGCGGTTCCGCAGATCAAAGCGGCTCTGGATGTCAATTCGCTGTTCATCCTCGGGCTGGCACTGGCGCTGTTTCTGAACTGGGCTTTCCGCAACACCAAATATGGGCTGATGCTGCGCGTCGTAGGCGACAGTGCCGAAGCGGCCCGGGCCATGGGGCTCAACCCCAACCGCGTGCGGCTCTATGCAACCGCTATCGGCGGCGGATTGGCGGGAATTGGCGGGGCCTATCTCTCGCTTTATTATCCGGGCAGCTGGAATGAGGGTATTTCGTCCGGCCAGGGTCTGATGGCGGTCGCATTGGTGATTTTCGCGCGCTGGAACCCGCTTGGCTGTTTCTTTGCGGCGTTGCTCTTTGGGGGCGCTGGGGCGCTCGGCACCGCGCTGCAATCGGTGGGCGTCACGCAGGGCTATTACCTGTTTTACGCTGCCCCCTATGTTCTGACGCTGATCATTATGACCGCAACATCCTCGCGCAGCGACAGCCTTGTCGGCGCGCCGGGCGAGCTGTCGATCACCAAATAGGAGCCATGCGATGCGCCGTAAAGCGGGCTTAAACCCCACAACCGTTGCCGCCGATCCCTATCCCTGGCCCTATGACGGACGCCTGTTGCCAGGCAATACGGCGCTGATGATCATCGATATGCAGACGGATTTCTGCGGCAAGGGCGGCTATGTCGATGCGATGGGCTATGATCTGTCGCTGGTACGGGCCCCTATTGAAGCCATCGGGCGGGTTCTTGCGGCCTTCCGGGCCGGAGGCTTTCACGTCATCCATACCCGCGAAGGCCACCGGCCTGACTTGGCGGATCTGCCAGCCAACAAACGCTGGCGTTCGCGGCGCATCAATGCCGGAATTGGGGATCCGGGACCTTGCGGACGGATTTTGGTGCGCGGCGAGCCGGGCTGGGAAATCATAGAGGAACTCACGCCCCGCCCCGGCGAACCGATCATCGACAAACCAGGCAAGGGCAGTTTTTGCGCAACCGATCTTGAACTCATTTTGAGGCAGCGCGGCATCGACAATCTGGTGCTGACCGGCATCACAACGGATGTTTGCGTGCACACAACCATGCGCGAGGCCAATGACCGGGGCTTTGAATGCCTGTTGCTGGAGGATTGCTGCGGTGCCACCGATTACAGCAACCATCTCGCCGCGCTCAAAATGGTCAAGATGCAGGGCGGTGTATTTGGTGCGGTGGCAACCGCACAAACATTGATCGAGGCGCTGGGATGACACAGGCACCGCCACGCGCGCCCTCCCTTGAAACCATCGGCATGAGCAAGAGTTTTGGCGCGCTGCAGGCCCTGGCCGATGTCTCGATCAAAATTGCGGCTGGGTCGTTTCACGCGCTTCTTGGCGAGAATGGTGCGGGAAAATCCACGCTGGTCAAATGCATCATGGGCTTTTATCAGCCAAGTTCGGGGGCCATTCTGGTAGATGGGGCGCAAGCGGATTTGGGGACACCAGCCCGAGCTGCGGCGTTGGGATTGGGCATGGTCTATCAGCATTTTACGCTGGTTCCCTCGCTGACGGGCGCGGAGAATCTGGTGATATCGCGCGCCGATATTGGCACCGTCATCAACTGGCGCGTCGAGACCCGGCGACTGGATGCGTTCATGGCAACCATGCCCTTCGACGTGCCACTCGATGTGCCAACCGGCCAGTTGGCCGCGGGGCAGAAGCAAAAGCTCGAAATCCTGAAGCAGCTCTATCTCGGTCGGCGCTTTCTCATTCTCGACGAGCCAACGTCGGTGCTGACGCCCGATGAGGCCCACGACGTGCTCGGCCTGTTGCGGGCCATGACCGAGGCTGACGACCTCACCGTTTTGATGATATCGCACAAGTTTCATGAAGTGACGGCCTTCGCCGACGAGGTTAGCGTCCTGCGCAAGGGCGTCTTTGTCGGAACCGGCAAAACGGCAGAGCTTTCCGCCGCCGACATGGCAGCCATGATGATCGGCGATGCCAAACTCGCCGTTATGGATCATCGTGCCAGCATCTCTGCCAATACGGATCCAACCCTTCTGGTGCGCGGACTGACGGCACCGGATCGGACCGGCTTCAAAACCATCTCCATTGCTCATCTCGCGGTCAAACCCGCCGAAATAGTCGGCATTGCCGGCATTGCGGGCAATGGCCAGAAGGAGCTTCTCGAAATTCTGGCGGGCCAACGCCCGATGGTAAACGGCACCATCCTTGTGCATGGCGAGGCATATCACGCAACACGTGAGGCCGCGCGCAAGCACCATGTTCGCTTCATTCCGGAGGAGCCGCTGCAAAACGCGTGCGCGCCGAGAATGTCGGTCGCCGAAAATCTGGCGCTGCGCATGTTTGACATCGACAAGAATGGCCAAAACATACTCTGGCTGGATCGCGCTCGGATCAGGCAACACGCGCGCATGCTGATCGAGGCCTTCAAGGTGAAGACCGCCTCGCTTGCCAGTCCGATTGCCGCCCTCTCGGGCGGCAATGTCCAGCGCGCGGTGCTGGCACGCGAACTCACCGGTGAGGTGGATCTGTTGATTGTCTCAAATCCCTGCTTTGGTCTCGATTTTTCTGCCGTGGCCGAAATACGTGCCAGGATCATGCAGGCGCGCAATGCCGGAACCGCAGTGCTGCTCATCAGCGAGGATTTGGACGAATTATTTGAACTTTCTGACAGGATTCTGGTGATGTCCAGCGGCGAAATTGTATTTGAAACGCCAATTGGCTCCGCCGATGTCGGCGTCATCGGCTCGCATATGGCAGGACACCACTGATGGCCGTGATTGCCGCAAAGCCCTTCGCCTTCCCCTTCGACAAATACAAGTCCGCGCTTGTGATCATCGACATGCAGCGCGATTTTCTGGAACATGGCGGCTTCGGCGAGTCGCTGGGCAATGACGTGGCGCGGCTGGGTACAATTGTTCCGGCGGTGGGTCGCCTGCTGCAAGCCTGGCGCGCCCTTGATTTGACCATCATCCACACGATGGAATGCCACCGCCCCGATCTTTCCGACTTGCCCGCCGCCAAGCGTGACCGTGGCCAGCCGAAATTGCGCATTGGCGAGCCCGGCCCAATGGGGCGCATTCTGGTGGCGGGCGAACCGGGCACCGAGATAATTGCGGCCTTGGCACCCCGCATGAACGAAATTGTCATTGAAAAGCCTGGCAAGGGTGCGTTTTACGCCACCAATCTCGGTGAAATCCTCAAAAGTCGAGGGATTACGCAACTGATCCTTGTCGGCGTGACCACTGAAGTTTGCGTCCAGACAACCATGCGCGAGGCCAATGATCGTGGCTATGAATGCCTGCTCGTCGAAGATGGAACCGAAAGTTATTTCCCTGAATTCAAGGCAGCCACGCTGGAGATGGTTCGCGCGCAGGGTGCAATTGTCGGCTGGACTGCACTCTCAAATGATATTTTACAAGGATTGAGCGATGGCTGAACGCCTTTTTTGCGGCTTGCTTAACGGCGGCTGGCGTCATCTGGCGCATGAGCCGTTTCGCGAGGGAATCGTGGTGCGCTGGCTCAGCAAAGGCGAAGCAGGGTCTCCGACGGTAGCCATTCTGGAATATGCGCCGGGGGCAAGGGCACCGCGTCACCGCCACACGGGTCTTGAAACCATCCTTGTTCTTGAAGGCACCCAAAGCGACGAGAACGGCGATTATCCCGAGGGCAGCCTGGTTTTCAACCCACCCGGTTCCGAGCATTCGGTTTGGAGTGAAAGAGGCTGCACCGTATTTATCCACTGGGACCAACCGGTGGTGTTTGTTGACGTGGAGGACGGACAATGAGCGATATCATGTTCGACTTTGAAAGTC